>NZ_QQAI01000016.1:0-53678 GCF_021023115.1 Psychrobacter sp. CCUG 69069 | reverse complement strand
CTCTGTATAACAAGATGCTGTTTGCACTGGATTACTTTAAGTACAACATTAACAGCTGCATATTCTACGATTGGTGCAAACAAACACTGGTCCCAAGTCTTAAAACAAAATGCGTGATTGTCATGGATAATGCTCGATTTCATAAGAATAAGCGTATTCAAAAGCTACTGAACAGGCATGGTCATCGTATTTTATGGTTGCCACCGTACAGCCCAGACTTAAACCCTGAGCGAGGATAAAGCAAAGCACTGCTTTGCCCGAGTGCAAGACGAGAGCTGTGCTCGAGTGAGAAAAAATGGGCTCAGGTGAAGTTTCTACGCCAAGGCTGGATGGAGAATGATTTATCCAAATTGTTTTATGATATTTGTCCAAAGCATAACAGTTTTATTTTAAACTGACTATAGATATATTTGTCAAAACTAGATTTTTGGGTGAAAATATCACTTGGATTGTTGAAGCAAAATATTGGAAAAGCAAAGTAACTAAGGCTCAAGTATTGACACTAAGATCAATTGTAGATGATATAGGTGCAGACCGCGGGTTTATTATATCTGTAGCAGGATTTCAGAGTGGCGCTTTGAGGCAGCTAATAATACTAATGTAAAACTTAAAACCTTTGATGAATTGAAAATTGATACCAAGGGACTAATTGAAACTGAAATTTTAAAGACATATTATAAACGACTCTTACTTTTAGAAGATAGGTATTGGTCACACTCTAAGAGATTGAGAATTGAATACGGTCTTCGTCACGAAATTATGGATTTCTCAATGCAATTCACTGGTCAGCAATTATTAATGACAGCGCGAACAGCTATTATGGCGGCAGAAGAACGTAAATATCCTATACAGTTAGAATCTTTTTTAAAAGAACAAAAAGGTGAAAAAATTGCTCATAATTTTCAACAGCTCTCAATGTGGCTTAATCTTAATTTAAATCATTTTGAAGAGAAGCTACTGATGGCTGAATGGAAAATGTATAAAAATGGTGACTATAAACCCAATACGAGATATAGAACTAGTGATGATAAACAAACCACTACCCAAATTATGGCTGAGACAATCTATAATGTAGGAAAAGAACGATAAAAAATGCAAAAAAGGACATTTCTTACTTTATGTCCTAGTCGCAAACGTTATATAACTAACCAGTTACTATTTTAATGGTTGAGTTCTTAGATAGTATGAGTTTTTAAAACTAAAGAGTATTCTTGTGTTTACAAACCCTTTTTTGCTACTGCAAAGTTAGCACGCTTGAATAAGACGAAAAACTCTTCCAGTGTCAACTCTAAACTTGCATTAGACAAAGTAGTGCCAGAATTTTTAAACTCATCATAGCTCATATCTGTATAGCTAATATTTACCGTAAAATTTCTAGCTGTATTGCTATATGTTGCTTCAAAGCTGAATATAACTTCATTAGATTGAATGTATCCAGCATCTTTCACATAATCTGAAAGTGTTCTAATATCTGCATCATCAAATGCAGCTCCACCGACCCAGTCATTGTATTGAGTTGTAGCTATTTTATTTAACATTGTTAGTTTCCTAATATATAGTCAATCCCACTTAAAAGTGTTATAAACTAATTATCAAACCTAATTGTTATCATAAAGACCATGACTTACTCCCTAGATTTTCGAATGCAAGTACTAAAAAGCTTAGACGAGGGTATGACCTTTGCCGAGGCGGCTGAGTTCTATAATCTGAGCCCAACCACTATACAGAACTGGAAGCGGCGTGTTCATAGCAAAACAACCAGGCAAACCAAGCCCTATAAAATACCAGATGACGTGCTACTTAATGATGTCAAAGAGCATCCCGATGATTACCAGTATGAGCGAGCACGTCGTCTAAACTGTAGCAAAACAGGCATTTATCATGCCCTAAAGCGTCTTGGTATCAGTCAAAAAAAAGACCTTAGAACATCCAAAAGCCTGTCTGATAAAAAGAGCGGCGTATCAGAGTAAGCTTGATAACTTTAAACAGCAAGGCTATCCCATTGTCTATATGGATGAAAGCGGCTTTGAGCATGAGACCATCCGCTCTCATGGTTACGCGCCTATTGGTAAACCCTGTATTGATCGCTATAACTGGCAAGGTAAAAAGCGAACCAACGTTATCGGCGCTCTGTATAACAAGATGCTGTTTGCACTGGATTACTTTAAGTACAACATTAACAGCAGCATATTCTACGACTGGTGCAAACAAACCCTGATCCCAAGTCTTAAAACCAAATGCGTGATTGTCATGGACAACGCTCGATTTCATAAGAATAAGCGTATTCAAAAGCTACTGAACAGGCATGGTCATCGTATTTTATGGTTGCCACCGTACAGCCCAGACTTAAACCCTGAGCGAGGATAAAGCAAAGCACTGCTTTGCCCGAGTGCAAGACGAGAGCTATGCTCGAGTGAGAAAAAATGGGCTCAGGTGAAGTTTCTACGCCAAGGCTGGATGGAGAATGATTTATCCAAATTGTTTTATGATATTTGTCCAAAGCATAACAGTTTTATTTTAAACTGACTATAGTTCAATTTGAATAATTCATATGGAGGTTTATAGCTAAAATTTCAATATGATTTTAATGAACTTAAGTTTTTTATTTTAATGCATTGCTAAACATAAAATATTATTCAGAAAGCTGGAAGCGCATAACATTATATTTTAACCAAAAACCCAAAATTACTTAATATAGATCAGTGTTTTACCTACAGTATTTTAAAAAAACTGACAATCCAAAAATAATAAATATCAAAGGAGAAAATATGACAACCTCAAAAGTAACTTACCAAGGCGATCTACGTACCACCGCCATTCATCTGCAATCAAACAATGAAATCGTCACCGATGCGCCAACGGATAATCAAGGTAAAGGCGAAGCGTTTTCACCGACTGATTTATTGGCGACTAGCTTAGCCAGTTGTATGCTAACGATCATCGGTATCAAAGCGCGGGAGATGGGTATCGATATCGCAGGTACTACGAGCGAGGTGACCAAAGTCATGGCCGCTGAACCGAGACGTGTTAGTGAGATACATGTTACTATTACTTTTAATCAAGAATTAGATGATAAGACGCAAAAAATATTTTATAACACGGCGCTGACTTGTCCGGTTGCGAAAAGCATCCATCCTGATATTATGCAGAAGGTGACTGTTAATTCTAAGAGCTACTAACTTTAAGAACTACTAATTCCAGAAACTAGTAACCTCTATAATGGTGATTGATATGGCTACCAAAACCTTACTTATTGTCGCTCACGCACCGTCGCCCAATACCGAGAAGTTGGCACAAGCAGCTTACGATGGGGCCAATCATCCTGATATAGATATCAATGTCATTCTAAAATCACCGCAGGATACACAGCCCGAAGACGTAATCGCAGCCGATGCACTATTATTAGGCACGACTGAGAATCTTGCGTATATGGCAGGGCTGACCAAGGACTTCTTTGATCGCTGTTACTATCCCGTATTAGAAGAGAAACAAGGCATGCCATTTGCCTTGTACATTCGCGCAGGCCAAGATGGTACAGGTACCAAACTTGCGATGAAAACAATTACGACTGGGCTGCGTTGGGAGTGGATTCAAGAGGCGCTGATTTTACAAGGGGAGTGGCAAGAGGTATTTGCCGAGCAAGTCGAAGAGCTGGCCATGACACTAGCCGCAGGAGTAGAGGCTGGGATTTACTAGCATTAATGTTATGCGTTGTCTAATACTGCCAACGTTGTCTTTATTTATGGGTGGGATCAGTGCAAAGATTCAATTTGGGTAATACAGATGTAGAGCCGCGGGAGACACTGCCATTTTCTCAAGCTTGTGAGAATAATAAAGAGGCCATCTTAGCGGTATTAAAAACCGTACTGGCATCGTCTGCGCACGTCTTGGAGGTGGGATCAGGAACCGGGCAACACAGTGTGTACTTTGCACCGCATCTGCCACATTTGCAGTGGCAAACCAGTGATTTGGACAGCAATCACACGACTATCCGAGCTTGGCACAATGCCTATCCATCGACTAATTTGTCTCTGCCGTTGTCGCTTGATCTGGCAAAAAGCGATTTGCCTGTTAGCGTTACCCAGCCGTTGCCTTATGACGCTATTTTTACGGCCAATACCCTACATATTATTACTTGGCCATTGGTTGAGCGGTTATTTGCGCTAGCGGGTGACACATTGCCCATATATGGAAAGTTGATAGTATATGGCCCATTTAACGAAAAGGGACGCTATACCAGTGATAGCAATGCTCAGTTTGATCAATTGCTACAGCAACGAAACGCTGGTAGCGCTATTCGTGACAAAGAAGCGGTTATAGCATTGGCTGACAGTCACTATCTAACGCTAGTCGCAACTCATGCTATGCCTGCTAACAATCAACTGTTGGTATTTGAAAAGGTAGCTACCTAGTATTAAAACTCAGCTGTATTAAGTCTCTCATCGTACCTACTTTTTATTGATAAAAAGCACCGGCACCATAGCTTACATAGAACTGCTACAGTACCTGTGCTTCGTAAACATCACTATTTACCTTAGATAGAGTCAAGAAGTCTCTTATTTGTTAGGGTACTCATTCGCTAAAAAATCTAAATAACGGTTCCATGAGCGCTTATCCGCCCGAGCGCCGTATCTGTCGCTACCAAACACAGTAAAGGCGTGGGGCGCACCGCTATAGGTGATCATCTCATGAGGCACCTTGGCCGCCTCTAACGTCTTGCCTAAAGTCGCAAAGCTCTCTAAGGATACAGAGTCATCAGCAGAGCCATGGAACACCAAAATCTCTCCAGTAGTCTGATCATAACTTTGACCCGTTGGAATATCAAAGGCACCGTGGAAAGGGACAAAGGCTTTTTGCGGGAACCCTGAACGTGCTAGCTCTAACGCAACGGTACCCCCAAAACAGTATCCCATGGTAACGCCTTTACGCACATCATTACCTTGTAGTCGTCCTGCATTCAACGCTCCCTCTAGCAAGCGCCGCATTTTGCTGCGATCGTCATATAATGCGCCGGTTAGGCGTTTATTTTCCTCAACAGAAGTGGGGCGGATTCCTTGTCCAAACATGTCTGCCGCTAGGACGTTGTAGCCTTCAGTCGCTAGCATCTCAGCGCGTTTGCGTTCATAGTCTGTGAGTCCATCCCAATCATGAATCAGTAAAATAAAAGGGGCGTTGGGCTTATCCGCTTTGGCGTAATAGCCTTCGTATGCTTGGTCATCCACAGTATAGGTAACATTTTTGGTTGTAATGGCAGCAGCCGTTTGGCTGACGGTCAATGCCATCATGCTCACTGCAGCACTGATGATCAAAGAGGAGTAAGCACTTTTAGAGAGAAAACGCGGTGTTGATAACATAGTCGGTAGCCTTATGGTTTTATAAAAAAGATAAATATATGGCTAAAAACTATGTCCATTTTATTTATCAACGATGATTAGCACGTGTCCTCACTATGAATCATTTAGAAGATTATCGATTAAATGGAGAACACGGCCTAATTGCTCATAAAATCATACCGTAAAGAATAACTACATTACAAGATGCGATTGTTAAAAGTTATACGTCATTAAAAAACGTAACGTTCGCTTAATCCATGAATGTGTGCAAAGTTTAACCAAAAATCAACAAGGTTCACTATATAAAAAACTGAAATTTTGGTTAGTATAAGTCGCAGGCCTATTATTTCTTTTTGTTTTAATAATTGGTAACGCTGGAAGCACAGATAATAAAAGACATGTGAAGTCACAACTATCTCAAAGGATACTAAATCTGTGTGAGCACATTTTTGATGGTCTCAAAAAGACTATTTTACTCATTAGTAAGGATATTTTATGAAAAAGAATCTTGATCATAACGACCCCGCTAAAAATATGAATACGGAGCGTGGGAATGGAGGTGAACCTCACCAGCGTGCTGAAGGTGACACTCAAGTGTTAACCACGCAGCAAGGTGTGCCTATCTCTGACAATCAAAATTCTCTAAAAGCCGGAGACCGTGGTCCAACGCTGTTAGAAGATTTTGCCTTACGTGAAAAAATTACCCATTTTGACCATGAGCGTATCCCTGAACGTGTCGTTCATGCTAGAGGTAGTGCGGCTCATGGCTATTTTGAGCTGACCGAATCACTGGCAGAGTACACAACGGCCAATATCCTAACTGAAACTGGTAAGCAAACTCCGGTCTTTACCCGTTTCTCAACGGTAGCTGGTAATAAAGGCTCAAAAGATACACCGCGCGATGTGCGTGGTTTTTCCACTAAGTTCTATACGGACGAAGGCAACTGGGATTTAGTGGCTAACAACATGCCTATTTTCTTTATTCAAGACGCTATTAAATTTCCAGATCTCATTCATGCAGTAAAACCAGAGCCAGATCGCGGATTTCCACAAGCCGCCTCTGCCCATGACACATTTTGGGATTTTGTCTCTTTAACCCCTGAAACCATGCACAACGTTATTTGGCTGATGAGCGACCGTGCGTTACCACGTAGTTTTAGTATGATGGAAGGTTTTAGTATTCATAGTTTCCGTTTGATCAACAAAGAAGGTAAAAGTACGTTTGTACGTTTCCATTGGAAGCCAGTAGCAGGCGTGCAATCACTCATTTGGGATGAAGCGGTTAAAATTTCTGGCGCTGACCCTGATTATAATCGCCGAGATTTATTTGAAGCGATTGAAGCGGGTGATTACCCAGAATGGCAATTGGGCGTTCAGCTCTTCACTGAAGAAGAAGCCGATAAGTTCCCATTTGACCACTTAGATGCAACCAAGCTGATTCCAGAAGAGACCGTACCAGTGAAGATTATCGGTAAGCTGGTACTGAACCGTTATCCTGATAATTTCTTTGCAGAAACTGAACAAGTAGCGTTCTGTCCATCGCACGTACCACCAGGTATCGATTTCAGTAACGATCCTCTATTACAAGGTCGTCTGTTTAGTTATTTAGATACGCAGTTATCACGTTTGGGTTCACCAAACTTTGCGCAGATTCCAATCAATGCGCCGAAGTGTCCGTTTGCCAACAACCAAAAAGACGGTCATATGCAAATGCGAGTGCCAAAGACGCGTGCTTTATATGATCCACAGAGTCTAGATCCAGAAAGACCCCGTGAAAGTGAAGAGAAAGGCTTTAAATCGTTTGATGAACAACTGGATGATGGTGTTAAAGGTCGCGTAAGAGCAGAGAGCTTTGCCGATCACTATAGTCAACCGCGCATGTTCTATCGTAGTCAAACGCCAGCAGAGCAAGCCCATATCGCCACCGCTTATACCTTTGAGCTCAGTAAAGTAGATACACCACATGTACGTACACGTATGCTTGGACACTTGCGTCAGATCGATGAAGAGTTGGCTTCTCGCGTGGCTAAGGCGCTGGGTATGGAGCTACCAGAACCTGCTAATGCTGCGGCACCAGTACAAGATTTAGCGCTATCAGAACCGTTGCAAACGATTGGAAGAACACCTAAAACCTTACAAGGTCGCATGATTGGTATCTTGGTCGCAGAAGGCTCAAAACATAGCGAAATTAAGAAGTTTGAAGAAGCTGCTATGAAAGAGGGCGCACGAGTCAAGATTGTTGCACCTAACAAAGAAGTAGCGTTAGATGATGGTACGCGTATCCAAGCAGATGAGCGGGTATCAGGCGGACCGTCAGTGTTTTTTGATGCAGTCGTGAGTATTATTATGCCGGATCAAGCCAAAAAAATGGCCAAAGACAGTGCTACGTTAGATTGGTTTAATGATGCTTATGTACACTGTAAAGCGATTGCCTATTGCGGTGCGACAGATGAGTTTATTTTAAGTAAACTACCGGTCAAAAAAGATGCCTTTGTTACGCCACTGGCTGAACTCGATAGCTTTATTGATAATGCCAAACAGCGTTTATGGGAGCGTGAACCAAAGGTACGTGATTTGGCATAAGCGTTTTCTAACCCAACTTTACTCTTATCATAAAAAGACTCAGCCTAAGTGCTGAGTTTTTTTATGGATAAAAAATACATGAGGAGAGTAAAAACGATAGTCACAAGCGTTCACTGAAAAGGATTTATTTTGTACTGATCAAGGCTATACTAAAAATACAAATATAAGCCAGTCAGGGATGATGAATGAGTTCATGTGAAATTGTACGCTTAGAAGGATATATTCAAAGCACCTACCTTGCTGTGTATCCCAATAAGATATTATTGCTGGATGGTGGCTGTCGCCCTGATGTCGCGATGGTGCTAGACTACATCAGACTTACTTTACAAAGGCCGATAACGGACTTAAAAGTAGTCGTAGTCACTCACATGCACCCTGATCATGCAGGCGGCGCCCATAAATTTAGAGAAAAAACAGGCTGTCTGATTGTGTCTGCAGACAAGTCGCGTCAGTGGTACAGTGGTCTTGGTGGACGTGCCATGCACTTTGTGGATATGAATCTTGCTAACTACGTAGCAAGACGTCAAGGTCGATCTCTCACAAATCTATATTATCCAGCGCACCTCAAACCCGATGTTAGGGTTACAGAGGGTGAGTGTGTGCCAGAATTTGCGGACTGGCAGATACTTGAGACGCCAGGACATACTGACCGTGATCTCTCTTTATTTCACGTAACAAGTCGGCAGGTATATACGGCTGATTTGATTATTAAGCTGCGCCATAAATTCGTTGCCCCTTTTCCCATTTATGACCCTAAAATTTATATTAAGTCGCTACAAAAAATCAGAGAATTAAAACCTTCGATGGTGATGATGGCGCATGGCGGTGAGCTGGCCATAGATGAGGCAACTTTTGATAAGCTGATCGCCCAAGCGCCTAAGCATCCACGTACGATTAAAGATACCATTAAGCATAAGCTGCTGTGGCGCAAAGATGCTGACTTTAGCGTTTTTAAAAGACGCCGTAAAAAATAAAACAACAAACAGAAAAAAGCCCAGTCACTATCACATAGTGACTGGGCTTTCTAAATATGGTGGGCCGACCGCGACTCGAACGCGGGACCAATTGATTAAAAGTCAACTGCTCTACCAACTGAGCTATCGGCCCTGAGAAATATAAAAAAGCAGTGCTTTTTTAGTTTCGCAAGATAAACTTCCTTAAAGGGAGGTTTATTAAAACTAGACATTTAAACAATGTCTTAAAAACTTTAATTTATCCTGTTAATGCCGAGTAGGGCAAAACACATGATAAACGTCATACTAAATATGGTGGGCCGACCGCGACTCGAACGCGGGACCAATTGATTAAAAGTCAACTGCTCTACCAACTGAGCTATCGGCCCTGAGAAGCGTTAAAAAATTGCATGACAATTTTAGCTTCGCAAGATAAATTTCCTTAAAGGGAAATTTATTAAAACTAGACATCTAAACAATGTCTTAAAACTTAATGCTTTACATACTGAGTTATCAATAATAAAAGAGACAGTAAGCTTGCTTCAGCGTTTAAAGAGTTTGTATCCCTAAACGTGAGAGCACATTATATATATTATTATGACAATTACAACCCCGTATTATAAAAAAAGTGCAAATCTCACGTAAAAACCTGTCTTTTTTTAGGATTTCGTTATTATATCCCTTTTAAGCGCTTATATTCGGACCAAAAGCGTTAATCATTAGCAGCTAGTCTCTGGAAAGTGCTTCAACGGGATCTAATTTGGCGGCATTACGGGCAGGCAAGAAGCCAAAAATAACACCAATCAAAGTTGAGCAGACAAACGCGGCAATGATAGAGGTCGGTGAGTAAATAACTTTGAAACTATCACCGCCAACACGATTGATTAATTCGCCAACGGCAAAGGCCAAACCAATCCCAATTAAACCCCCTAAAATACATACCAAAACGGCTTCAATCAAAAACTGCTGCATGATATCGCTTTGGCGTGCACCGACGGCCATACGCACCCCAATCTCGTTGGTGCGTTCGGTCACTGATACCAGCATGATATTCATCACACCAATACCGCCGACCACTAAAGAGATGATAGCGATGGAGGAGATTAACAAAGTCATTGCCGTTGTAGTAGACTCAATGGTTTGGCGAATAGAGTCTGAGTTGCGTATACGAAAATCATCGGTGCCGTGGCGACTTTCCATCAACTGAGAGATGGCAGACTCAGCGGCTGAAGAAGATATGTTGTCATTAATGAGGGCGACAAAACTTTCAATATTATTGCTGCCTTTGATACGCGACATCATCGTGGTATACGGCATATAGAGGGTCGGTGAATCAACACTTCTACCAAAGCCACCATCATTGGGCGCAAGGACACCAATCACCCGACCTGGTACACTGCCTATTAATAAAACCTCCCCGATGGGATTGGCATTATCTGGAAAAAAGGTTTTTTTGGCATTGTCGTCGATAATAATGTCTTGCGTACGGCGTAACATACTTTGCTCATCAAAACCTTGGCCTTGAACCAAGGTCTCACCACTGACACTAAGATAATCTTGACCGACACCACTGACGCTAGCCGCTTCTTGTATGTTGCGATAGCGCACATTTAGATTGGCATCAAGCTGAGGACTCACACTGATGACATAGGGCTGGTCTGCGATCGCCTGAGCGTCTTGTGGGGTTAAGTTTTCATCATTGTACTGGCGTCTTGGGTCGCCATAAGGATAGCCGTCACTGACGGTAATGGTGTTGGTGCCAAGAGAGCTGATATTGGTCAGGATTTGCGCCTGTGAGCCTTTGCCTAGCCCTACGACTGATACGACTGATGCGATACCGATAATAATACCAAGCATGGTCAAAAGGGTGCGCATTTTATGAGCACGCATCGCTAGTAAAGACATTTTAAACGCTTCAAGTAGGCGATCGATAAAGCTACTAAAGGCGCTTTTGCGATTATTGTCTAAAATGGGCTCAGGTTGTATGTGGGTTTGCTGATAATGGTCGTTTTTATAATCGGCAATCACGTAGCCGTCTTTGAGCTCAATCACACGCTCGGCTTGCGCGGCAAGTTTTGGGTCGTGCGTGACCATGATGATGGTATGACCTTGATTGTTTAGGTCATGCAATATCTTCATAACATCGTCGCCAGACTTGCTATCAAGCGCCCCCGTGGGCTCATCTGCTAAGATAATATCACCACCGTTCATGAGCGCACGCGCAATAGACACACGCTGCTGCTGCCCACCTGAGAGCTGATTAGGACGGTTGTGGATTTTGTCTGCTAATCCTAAATCTGCTAACAGTTTTTCGGCGCGTTCGCTACGAGTTTGTCCATCCATACCAGCATACACCGCAGGGACAGAGACGTTGTCTTGGGCGCTAATATCGCCAAGCAAGTGATAACGCTGAAAAATAAAACCAAAATGCTCACGGCGTAGCTTGGCCAGCTCATCAGCGTCTAAGCGATTGACTGACTGTCCGTATATTTTGTATTCACCCGCAGTGGCTTGATCCAAGCAGCCTAAGATATTCATTAGGGTTGACTTACCAGAACCGGACTGACCGATGATAGCAACCATCTCGCCTTGATTGATGGTTAGGTCGATATCATGGAGCACGCGAATGGTTTGCTCACCTGCTTTAAACTCTCTGATTAGTCCTTTGACCTGCATCAATGGCACGTCTGCTGCAATACTAGGGCTTGGGTCTTTGGTACTCATTTACGCTGCTGCCTATATCAATACTGCTTATACAATTGCTGTTACAAAAAGTGAGAAAACGTTTATGTATTAAGGTACATGCACAAAGGTGAAAGCACAGTTTTTGTATTTAAGGATTAAAACGGTCTACCACCTTTGGGACCTTGTCCTTTCGCCGCACTCTCTTCGCTTAGTATCACCTCATCACCTTTGTTGAGACCGCTTAAGATTTCTACATTGACGCGGTTGTTAATACCCGTTTTCACGATTTGTTCAACCACTGAGCCATTCGCTTTTAAAACGCGAACTTTAGCCATTTTTGTGTTTGGATCATCGTTAGTGGCGGCTGTCTTTTGGGGCTTATCAAGGGGCTGCAGGGCAGCGGCAGGGATTAGTAAGGCATCTTTTGCTTGATTGATGACGATGTAAACCTGAGCCGTCATATCAATACGAAAGCGCCGATCGGTATTGGGCACCTCAATATAACCGACGTAATAAATAGCAGCGTCGGTTGAGCTGGTGTCGCTAATTTGTTCAGGAGCAGGCTCAATTGCTTTGAGTACAGCGTCAAATTTTTGATCAGGATTACCAATGATGTTGAAATAGACGGGCATACCAGCGCTGACATTGATGACGTCT
Source organism: Psychrobacter sp. CCUG 69069 (assembly GCF_021023115.1). Taxonomy (NCBI): domain Bacteria; kingdom Pseudomonadati; phylum Pseudomonadota; class Gammaproteobacteria; order Moraxellales; family Moraxellaceae; genus Psychrobacter; species Psychrobacter sp. CCUG 69069. The sequence goes on along the minus strand of NZ_QQAI01000016.1, from coordinate 41,467 downwards.
GCTTCAGAAATTTGAGCGTTGATACGGACAGTGGATAAGTCTGCTAACGTCACGATAGTGGGGGCCGTTTGATTGGCGTTGACGGTGGTGCCTTGCTCGGTGGTAATCGATACCACGGTGCCTGATATCGGGGCACGGATCGTGGTGTAACTGAGGTCTTCTTCAGCAGTGCTGACGTTGGTTTGCGATTTGCGTAACGCGGCTTGCTGACTTTTGATATTGGCCTCGGTAGTAGCAATGGCGGCCTTAGCGGTATCGATAGCAGCACGAGCATTGGCAACGGCGGCTTTTGCGGTTTCAACGCTAGTCGCTTGCGTATCATACTCTTGCTGAGAGATGGCATCGATAGCGACTAAATCCTGCAAACGAGCAAAATCTGCCTGTGCTTGCTTTAGCTCAGATTGACGACTGGCAAGGTCGGCATAGGCGCTCTTTAAGCTGGCTTGGCGGCTTAACGATTCTGCTTGAGCGCTTTGTATTGCCGCTTGGCTTTGCTCAAGGCTGGCGCGTTCATTGCTTAAGTTATTTTTTTGTGTGACTTGATCGATTTGGGCAATCAGATCGCCTTGCTGTACCTCATCACCAACCTCAACGTAGAGGCGTTTCACTTCCCCTGAAACCTGAGCACCGACATCGACCGTGTTTAGCGCTTTGACTTTGCCAGACGCCATCACATTATTTTCGATATCGCCAATCTCAGCCGTTGCCGTTAAATAGTTGGGGGTGGTTTCTTTGGGTTTTAAGAAGGTATAGGCTAGCGCCCCTAGTGCTACGACAATTAAGGCGACGACTCCCCATTTAACAGCAGATTTTTTGCTCATTTTGCGCATGACAACTATCCAATCACAATTAAATCAAGTGTAGCTATAGTAGAGGCTTCACAGGCAAAAGGGAATGGTAATTAGTTTAAGAAAGGTTAAGGCAACGTCGGGGCGGTAAAAATATAGAAATGGGGTTGATGCTAACCCACAGACAGGGAAAATACAGTCAGTTGAAAGTAAAATCGATACATTGATATCATCGTGCGAATGGGAAAGTGGGCTGCATTATCTTGTGGTAAATAAACGCTTGCCCGCTAATTCAAGCGCCGCCTGTAATAACAACTCCCACGCGGGCTGGCGAATAAGACCTTTGATTGCTTGGTCACAGCGATACAGCAAGGCCGGCCATTCAGCAGTTTGCGCTTTTGATTGCCTGCGGCACGCTTGTTGGTACAAACCTTGTTTACTGCGCCAAATCCCAAGTGCTTGCGGGTCTTGACCGTCCATTAACTGCATAATTTGACGCATGTCTTTACTGATTGCCCAAAGCACTAAGGTGGTGGGTTCATCGGTGGCTTTTAGCTGAAACATAATTTTGGCAACTTGGGCGCTGTTACCTGTCAGCATGGCATCCGACAAATCGAACACGCTAAATTGAGCATCACTGACCAGCGCGGCTTGTAAGTCTTTAATGTCCAGCGCCACGTTTGTCGTAGGCGGTGTAAGCGGACTCGTCTCCTGTCTCGAGTCATCACTGTTGCCGACTAGCTGCGGGGCAAACAAATAAGACAGTCGCCATAGTGTCTGATAAGCACTAAGTAAATGGTGCTCGGTATGTGACATCAGCAACTGCCAAGCATCTTGAGACAGCTTTAAACCAAACTGCTGCGCTTGTATCTGTAACAGCTGCTGGCGCTGCTGCTCGTTGTACAAGTTACAGTCAATGACATGACCATATTGAGCAAAAGGAGCAAACCACTTGCTGCTCTGACTGCGCTTATCTTGTTTGGGTGTGAGCCATAATAAACTATGACTGTGCGCCCCTGTTTGGGCGTCCTGCGCAAAGCGCGTAAGCTCGGCAATGACCGCTTTATCAGGTTTGTGATTACCCGTCACAATTAAGGCACTGGCATCGTCAAATAAAGACTGACTCCCCAGCTCTGACAGTACCTCTTGCCAGCTCTTAACCGATATCAGCTCTATACGCTTGATCGCGTAATTCTGCGCCCGCCAATGTGGCCGCATGGCATCGATAAGCCACTGACTCAGTAATGGCTCATCACCATGCGCTAGCCACAAACCAGCGACCGCAACGGAGGGTTGCAGCAGCTTTGGATAGGCCTTTATAAAAGTATCTTGCATAGAGTGGGGGTACACAGATTGGTGAGCGTGTCATACCAATCTCAAAAATATGATGAGCGCTGTCAAACTCGTTTAGCCTACTAAAAGTAGGGCTGACATGCGCTTTTTTGCTGCTCAGATTTTTGAAAATGGCATCATTTAATAATAGTATTGATCAAATACTATGGCTTTGGCATCACTACGACCGTAGGAGCCGTCTCTTTACTCATCTGCACAGCGTTATGTGTGGCAGGGGGGACTTTAGGTAGAGAGATAGCGACATATTGATCCGTGATACGGCGAGCCAAACTGTCATACAGCCAATCGCGAATCTGATCGCCTTGCTGATCATCGGTACTAACTGACGCTTCATTGTACTGATAGCTACGCTCGACTTGGATAGCATTGGTCAGCGTAACCGGCTTGCCGTTTTCTATCGTTTGATAGCTGACATCCGCTGATAAGACCAAGCGGATTTCTGTCAACACCCCGACCAGCTCATAACGTTTAAAACGCACGTTGCTGACCTTGATGGCAGCAATCGGTTCAGCGCCCGCTTGTTGATTGTTACTAGCAACATTGGCCGCCGTCATATTTTCAATGACATCGACCCCTAAAGTTTCTAGGCGCTGTGTTAAGGGCAGTTTAAGCGGAAAGGAAGTGCGATTGTCTTCGATAATCACCGCTGTTTTGGCGACGTTAAGCAGCATCGGAGCATCATAACCCCGTAGCTGGAAGCCGCAACCACTCAGACCAGCCGTTGCCCCCAGCACCGCAAACATGGGTAGGGCCGCCAGTAGCGCTGTCGCTAGTTTTGATCCACCTGATTGGTGAGCAAAATAATGGCTGAGTTTGCTTAATCTGGTTTGACGTGACTGCCCAGCTCGACGCTTATACGACATAATCGCTATCCTCATTTATAGAAGGCTTAGAGTCCTAAGCCTAAAAGTCTTCGCCTAAGACACTTAGCCTGCAACCACGATATTAACCAGTTTGTTAGGAACAACGATTTCTTTTTTGATCTCGCCTGTCAGGAATTTTGCCACCCCTTCCATTGTCCGCGCTTGCGCTTTTAACTGCTCTGGATCACTGTTTGGTGCCACATCCATCTTACCACGCATTTTACCGTTGACCTGTACCACCATCGTGATTGTGTCCTGTACAAGCGCACTCTCATCGACAGCTGGATAGTTCAATGTCAATGTATCAAGCCCTAGCTGCTCAAGTAAATGCTCACCAACGTGCGGGGCATATACCGATAGCATAATCAGCAAATCCACCAAGGCTTCATGCTGTACTTGCAGGTCTTGCTCATTATTGGCTTTAAAGCCGGATAGCTCATTGGCAAGCTCCATGAGACTAGAGACTGGCGTGTTCAATGCCAAACGATCACCCAAATCATTATCAATCTTGGCAATGGTCTCATGCGTCTTACGACGTAAGTTTTTGGCTTCTTTGCTTAAACCGTCTGTACTTAAGGCGTCATTGTTTAGCGACTCTACGCTTAAATTTGCAGCAGTAAGCGCTTGCATGTGATCGCTTGCAATGCGCCACACTTTTTTCACAAAGTTATAAGGGCCTTTTAGGGCATCATCTGACCATTCTAGCGTTTGGTCAGCAGGGGCCGTAAACAAAGTGTATAAACGCACCGTGTCCGCGCCATACTTATCGATGGTTATTTGCGGATCAACGCCATTGTTTTTTGACTTAGACATTTTTTCGATTTTACCAATCGTTACAGGCTTACCATCTAGCTTTAGTATGGCTTTGATCGGTTGGCCGCGCTCGTTGTAATCAATATCGATGTCTTCTGCAAAATAATACGTGGTACTGCCATCCGCATTGACGCGGTAAAAAGTACCAGCGAGTACCATGCCTTGAGTCATGAGATTGGCAAATGGCTCATCACCAGTGACTAAGTTCTCATCACGCATGAGCTTGTGGAAGAAGCGTGCATATAATAGGTGCATTACAGCGTGCTCCACACCGCCCACATATTGATCGACAGGCAACCACTTATTGGCAGCAGACTTGTTGACCATGTTTTGTGCATCGTCTGGGCTGGCAAAGCGTGCGTAATACCAGCTCGACTCAACAAAGGTGTCAAAGGTATCGGTTTCACGCTCAGCGGGATTGCCGCATTTAGGGCAAGTGGTGTTGACAAACTCTGGGATATTTTTGAGTGGATTACCACGGCCATCAGGGACAACGTCAGTCGGTAAGACAACCGGCAAATCTTGCTCTTCCACAGGTACCGTGCCGCAATGCTCACAGTTGATCATTGGGATAGGGCAACCCCAATAACGCTGGCGCGATACACCCCAGTCGCGCAGACGGTACTGGATTTTTTTCTTTGCCAACTCTTGTGGCTCAAGTTTGGCCAGCATTGCCTCAAACGCTTGCTCAAAGTCCAATCCGTCAAAATCACCTGAGTTGACCAGGGTATTCCGTTCGGTGTAAGCAAGATTGGCCTGAGTATCATTTGCCTTGGCGTCTGCTGCTACCTCATCAAAATAACCGTTCGGAATATCGATCACTTGTTTAATAGGGAGGTTGTATTTGGTCGCAAATTCATAATCGCGCTCATCATGAGCAGGTACTGCCATGACCGCGCCTGAGCCATAGCTCATGAGTACATAGTTGGCAACCCAAACAGGCACTTCTTCGCCAGTCAGTGGGTGCGTCACGGTGAGACCTGTGTCCATACCGATTTTTTCGGCTTTGGCCAGATCAGCTTCCGCCACTGAGCCTTTTTTGCAAAGGGTACAGAACTGCGCAATCACATCATCTTTTTCAGAGGCGTATTGCGCAAGTGGATGCTCTGCCGCGACCGCAACATACGTCACGCCCATCAAGGTGTCAGGACGAGTGGTAAACACATCTAGGGTATTTTTTTCACCCGCAAGCTCATAAGGGAAGTGGACTTCCATACCAGCACTACGGCCAATCCAGTTGCGCTGCATGGTCAGCACCTCTGATGGCCAATGGCCTTCTAGTTGGTCCAAATCATCCAATAGCTCATCGGCATAATCGGTGATGTTAAAGTAATACATGGGGATGTCGCGTTTTTCGACGGCAGCACCACTACGCCAGCCTTTACCGTCGATGACTTGCTCATTGGCTAAAACCGTATTGTCCACCGGATCCCAGTTAACCGTGGCAAGTTTTTTATAGACTAGGCCCTTTTTGTACAGTTGTAAAAAGAGCCACTGTTCCCACTGATAATACTCAGGACTACAAGTAGCAAACTCGCGTGACCAATCGATTGATAGACCCAGCAATTTGAGCTGTGCGCGCATGTTGTCGATATTGGCAAACGTCCACGCGGCAGGCGGCGTTTGGTTGGCAATCGCAGCGTTTTCTGCTGGCAAGCCAAAGCCGTCCCAGCCCATTGGCTGCATGACTTCATAGCCTTTTAGGCGGTAATAACGGCTCAACACATCAGAGATGGTGTAGTTACGCACATGGCCCATATGCAGCTTGCCGCTTGGATAAGGGAACATAGACAGCATATAACGACTTGGTTTGTCGCTTGGCTCATTACCCACTTCAAAGCGCTTGTCTGTTGCCCATTTGGTTTGCTGCGCCGCTTCAATCAGCTGCGGTTGGTACTGGGCATTCACATCAGAGTGGTCGTTAGAAGTATTATTGGTCATGTCATTAGCATTGTTAGTATTAGATTGGTCTGCTGTCACGGCGTTGCTCATAGTCGGCTCGGAATTGGTTAATACAGATAAAAATAGGTGGAATTTGACAATGCCATAGCATAGCGTAATTTGGCAAAAATTGCGACGATATGATGTGGTTGCTTATGAGGTTTATGGCAGAAAAAGACCTTAGGAATGATAGACTGTCTCTGTTTATCCAGCCTTGGGTATAATAAGACAGACAATGATCATTGACGAGGAACTTATATGACCATCACCATTTACGGTATCAAATCTTGTAGCACCATGAAAAAAGCGGTTACTAAGCTGGATGAGTTAGGCATCCCTTATGTTTTTCACGATTATAAAAAACAAAGCATCGACAAAGACACGCTACAACGCTGGGTGGATGAGTTGGGTATTGATAAAGTACTCAACAAGCGCGGCACGACATGGCGCAAGTTAGAGGACAGTCAAAAGCAAGCAGCTGATACCAGTGTGGATAACGCGATAGACTTATTAGTCGCAAACACCAGTATGATTAAACGTCCGATTGTAGAAGGACAAATCGAAGACAAAAACCAAGGTCAGCCAATATTGTTGTGCGGCTTTGATGAAGCCAAGTTTGATGCCACTTTTTTATAACTTTTATAAAAGAACATCATGATAAAGCCCGAGCTAGTAGCCTCTTAGCTCGGGCTTTATTACGCCTACAACAAACCAAATGACGCTGGCAAGCCAAACAATGAGCACGTACAGACGGATTTGTTCTGCGCTCCAATCTAGGGCAAACCACTCAATGAGAAAAAATGACTTCCAACCCTCGACCCATTTTGCGCCGCCATAACCAATAATCCACCAGCAATACAGGCTTTCTAGGAGAAAGATTAGACACCATAGCCACAGCGCCATTGTTTGCTCCTAAAGCAAGGCTGCATCCAAGTCGCGACTGATGAGCGTGCCAACCCCTTCATTGGTGAAAATCTCCAGCAAGGTGGCATGAGGCACGCGGCCATCGACAATAACGGCACTTTTGACACCGCTACGTACCGCGTCAAGCGCACACTGAATTTTGGGAATCATACCGCCTGATATCGTACCGTCTTCAATTAAGCTGTCGACTTTCTTTGGCGTGAGTCCAGTCACCACCTCGCCGTCACGACCGAGCACCCCTTTGATATTGGTCAGTAGCATGAGCTTTTCTGCTTGTAAAAACTCCGCCACTTTACCCGCGACTAGATCAGCATTGATATTATAAGTGTTGCCTTCACTATCAACACCAAGCGGGGCGATCACTGGGATAAAGTTGGATGAGATTAGCATGTTAATCACGTCTTTATTGACGCTAACGACGTCACCCACGAACCCTAAATCGACGGGCACTGCCATCCCATCTGCACCGATTTTTTCCATCATTAACTTTTTGGCCGTAATCAAGTTGGCATCTTTGCCGGTCAGACCGATGGCGCGGCCACCGTGCTTGTTGATTAAGCTCACGATAGATTTGTTGACGCTGCCACCCAACACCATCTCGACGATATCCATGGTGCTTTTGTCGGTGACGCGCATCCCATCGATACGGTCTGACTGACGGCCCAGCTCTTTTAACAAGTTATCAACTTGTGGTCCGCCGCCATGGACGACCACAGGATGCATACCAACGGTTTTTAGCAAGACGATGTCGCGGGCAAACGAGCTCTCAAGCGCAGGGTCAGTCATGGCATTGCCGCCGTATTTGACCACAATCAACTTATCGACAAAGCGCTGAATGTAGGGTAGAGCGGTGGTCAATACTTCAGCGGTAATTTTGGCATCATCTAAGTTAAGCGTCATTACAAACTCCTAAAGGACAGGGGTAAATGGATGGGTGGTTTGGGCACAGTGTTTGCGAAGTGTAAGCAAAACATATTCCAGTAGTACGAGGATATGAACGTATTGATTTTACTTTTAACGGATTATAGAGTTAGGACACTATAAAAGAGACACAGCTAGACTGCTATCAATTTTTCTTGGAAGCGTTTTGTCACAAGCCTACTCTGCAGGAATAGCGACAATTTGCTCTGCCAGTTTTTTATCAAACGGCCGACATAAAGTGGCAAATGTCGCTTGAACTGCTTTGAGGTCTTTTAAGCTGTTGCCCGCAAAGCGTGCGGTCAAATGATGGCTGGTATTTGATTGACGCACCACCCCAAAACCATGCGCAAAATCCAAACGCACGCCATCGATACAGCTTAGCTTTGTTCCGACTGGCAGCAACCGTCTCGCTTGCTCGAGCGTCAAGTGTTGTCTGTGCGCTGAACAGTGGCAAAGCGGGGGTGAACATGCATTCAGCAAGTCAAAGTCACGGCTCGAATCCACTGATTGGGAAGTCTCCACGAGCTGGCGTAGATACTGACAAAGTCGGGCCAACTGCTCTATGATTGAACAATCTGTCGGTCTCGTCTTTGGCACTGGTAGATAGTGGTCAGCGGTACTCACCATATCAGGTAGCGTGTGAGTAATGTCCGCTAGTACTTTTTTACCCCCGTGCTCGTCAGCAGCGGATAACCAGTGCAGCAGTCGCAATGCGGCGTACATGGCGTCATCATAAACAATAAAGCGGCGGTCATTAAATATAAAATGCCCTGAGAATTCTCCAGCAAAAATAATTTGACTGGCAGGCTGCTGCATCTGTTGACGCATAAAGCTGCTACCCGTTTTACTGACCACGGGTACTGTACCAAGCTCAGACAGTAGCTTTGGCAAATGATGGGAGCATTTAATATCAAAAAGGATTTGCGAGGTAAGTTGTGAATCAGCTAAAGCATCAGGACAGGCGGACAGTGCTACTTGGGCTAACAAGTATAGTAAATGATCAGGCATGACCACTTTACCGTTGTTATCAACCACCATCAAACGATCACCATCTCCGTCAAAGGCTATCCCTATATCGGCTTGATGAACAACAACGCTCTGCTGTAATGGTACAAGACGTTGAGGTTCGGTAGGATCGGGATTGCCAGCGGGGAAATTGCCGTCCGGTGTGTCGTTGAGCATAATAACTTGACGGCAGAAACGCTCAAACAAACGCTGGGCGACATTGCTGGTCGCCCCATGCATACAGTCAATCACTACCACTAAGTCAAGTTTGGCAGATGAGTAGTAAGTATCCTTAGGGTGCTGTTTATTGATTGGATAGATTTGATCAAATACTTGGGCAATGGCATCAATATAAGCTGTTGCGACTTGCTCGTGAGGTAAGACAGTCTGATGGCCGGTAACAGGCACAGCAGTGTCTATGCAAGGTGTACGTTGTTCTGGCTTCACTTTTTGCTGGTCGCTTGGATGATGGGCAGCGCTATCTACTAATTGCTGATACAGCATCTGAATATCGGTGCCGCTTGGGGAGCGATGGTCTACTAACCACTTGATCCCTAAAATGTCTTTGGCAGAATGACTGGCCGTCACAATAATACCATGACCCTGATATTGCTCTGCCCAAAAAACCATCATTGGGGTGGTCACTAGGTTTAGTTGAACCACGTGCAAACCATGCTGAGTCAATATATCAGCCAACCGATGAGCGATAACGTCACTACCGCAGCGCACATCATAGCCGATCACGATGATGGTTCTTTTAGAGTTAATAGTTTTAGAGTGAACAGTTTTAGAGCCAACAGTTGGCGTCAGTGAGCGGCTGTTGGCAGAGACGTCTTTTGAACCGCAGTTTTGCTGATGATAAAGCTGGGCAAAGGCAAGGCCCAATGCGGTTACAAAACGAGCAGTGAAGTGCTGGCGTGACCCACGAATATCATAAGCACGAAATAAGCATTGCTGCGCAGCAAAAGACGGCATTGCTTATTCTCCTTACTATCATGATTAATATTGTCGTGAACAATGTTGTCGTGGTTATTGATACCGCTACTCATACAACTTGAGTGTTAACTTTAATAATTGTCAATGGCGATGTCTATCTAATCTAATCACCGCTACTGCTTAGCAGCGACTACTGACGTCCTGAATGGCCAAAACCGCCAGCACCGCGAACGCTTTCATCACTAAATTCTGAGACGACCTCAAACTCAGGACGAGCGACCGGCACCACGATATACTGAGCCATGCGATCGCTTGGATTGAGGATAAAGTCTTCGTTGCTGCGATTCCAAATACTGACCATGAGCTCACCTTGATAGTCCGCATCAATCAGCCCAACCAAGTTACCCAAGACGATACCGTGCTTATGACCGAGACCTGAGCGCGGCAAAATCATACCCGCATAATTAGGGTCTTGGATATAAACGGCAAGGCCGGTGCCGATTAAGTGCGTGGCACCCGCTTTAATCGTCAAAGGCTCATCGATGCAAGCCCGCAAGTCAATACCTGCACTACCATCAGTGGCGCGAGTAGGAAGAGAAAACGCTTTATCTTCGGTGATTTTAGGGTTTAAGACTTTCACTTGTACAGCTTGCATAACGCACTCACTTAACGATTTAATGGTTTTATAAATAGAACAAATTTAACTTTTCAACACAAATAGACAGTATGCTTTTAAGGCAAAAGCAAGCCTCTGTCTTTAGACTACTGTTTTTAGATTAGGGTCTTTAGACTACAGTATCAGCACACTTGCTAAGCCCAAGAAAGACATAAAGCCGACAATATCCGTCACGGTGGTTAGGATAACCGAGGCAGATAATGCAGGGTCAATATTCATGCGTTTTAGCAACAAAGGAATACTAATGCCGGAGACGTTCGCTGCTGTCATATTAATGGCAATGGCAAAACCGATGACTGCACTGATTTTAATGTCATGAAACCACAATTGGGCAATAAACGCCATGATTATCGCCCATATGATACCGTTTATCGCGCCAACCCACAGCTCTTTATTGAGTAGCCACAAGCGGTTAGAGCCCCCGATTTGACCCATGGCCATACCGCGGATCACAACAGTGAGTGTCTGCGACCCTGCAATACCGCCCATGCTCGCGACCACGGGCATGAGTATCGCCAGCGCCACCACTTGTGCTAACACGGCTTCAAACTGCCCAATCACCGCAGCGGCTAAAAGAGCAGTACACAAATTAATGCCCAGCCAAACACTCCGACTTTTTGCGCTGGTCAAAATAGGCGCAAACAGCTCTTCGTCCTGACTGACACCGGCTAGGTTTTTCATGGTGCTGTCGACATCATCTTGGATAATCTCCATGATGTCCTCACCATTTAATTGACCCACCAACTCGCCATAGCTATTAATAACGGGCGCAAAGCGAATGTCTTCTGACCGGAAAATCGCGGCGGCATCTTGAATGTCTAAGCGATCATTAATAGTGACAGCCGTATCAATCAGCTCTGAGACTAAGGTGCTTTGGTCGTGTTTAATCAAGTCAACCAGACTCAGTAGTCCGAGTAACTGCTGGCTTTGATCGACCACCAACAGCTCTTGGCTCTCATCATCGAGTAATTCATCATTTTCTCGGAGCCAGTTTTGTACTTCAGCCAGACTCACACTGTCGCTTACCTGAATCAGGTCAGGATCCATATAACTACCAACTTCCCAGTCGGCATAGGTGTCGAGCTTATTCACCTGAACGCGAATGTCTTCATCCAAGGTGGCCATGACTGAGGAACGTACGCTCTCGGTCACGGTATCCAAAATCTCAGAGATGTCTTGAGCATCAAGGTCTTGGGTAAATAAGGAGATTTCCTTGGAGGAGATGTTTTCCATCAGTGGCTGACGGGTATCAAACTCTAGCTCAGCGAGCACCTCACCCTTTATGTTTTCAGGCACTTGCGCCCAAATCAACAGACGATTTTGGGTAGGAAAAGACTCTAGCAGGTTGGCGATTTCATACTCTGACTGCCGTTCTAAAAATTCAGTAATCGCCTCATAAGCCTTATCAGCAACCAGCCCCTGTAAGTACAGGAGCTTATATTCGGCGCTATATTCTGCCGGATTATAGTCTCCCGGTAGCACTGATGGTCGTTCCTGATCGGGCGTAGAGCTAGGCATAAAGGTTCCAGAGTTTTTAAAAGGTACAAAGTTTTTAACAGAGGTAATAAGGGCAAAGCCTAAAATGTTTGATTAAGCCATAAGCCACCAATTGACTTTTGACTTTGCGATCAAGCACTGAGCCGAACGCTAGCGTTTACCCAATAATGCTCGAATATTGGCCAAATACTCATCAGCGACTTTTTCAGGGTCTTTGGTGGCTTTTTTCTTTTTCGCCTTGGCCGGCCAGTCAATATGATCTTCTGGCAGCTCCTCTAAAAAACGTGACTCTGAGGTAACGCGCATTTGACCACCTGCACGGCGCTGGGTGGCGAGCGTCAAGGTTAGCTCACGGCGCGCACGGGTAATACCTACGTACATCAAACGCCGCTCTTCTTCGACCGTTTCGCTCAAGATAGAGTTGCGGTGCGGCAGCATCTCCTCCTCAAGCCCCATGATATAAACGTAATCAAACTCTAGGCCTTTTGCCGCGTGCAAGGTCATCAGATTGACTTTATTGGTATTCTCTTCTTCTTGCTGTTGCTCGAGCATATCAAGCAATACCAGCTTACGAATGATGGTATCAATCGTCCGATCTTCGTCTTCTTCCGCGCGATTGATCAACGACTGGATGCTGGTGTAGAGCATATCGATGTTATCGATGCGGTTTTTTTCTTGTTGCGGCGTTTTGGCATCACTACGGACAAAGTCAATATAGCCCGTCTCATCGATCATCTGGCGCACAATAGGCACAGGGTCGGGGTGTTGATCGAGCTCGCGCGTATAGTGCTCAATAAACTCACCAAACTCTTTTATCGTGCCGTAAGCCTTGGATGGCAAAACATGCGTCAAGCCAGCATGGGTACAAGAGGCCAGTAGCGAGATGCTGTGCTCTTGGGCAAACAAGCCTAATTTCTCAAGCGTAGCAGGACCCATGCCGCGCTTTGGCGTGTTAATAATCCGCAAAAACGCACTGTCGTCTTCAGGATTCAAAATCAGGCGCAGATAGCCCATGATGTCTTTGATTTCACTACGCGCAAAAAACGACTGACCGCCGGATAACTTATAAGGCACTTGTAGCTGACGCAACTGCGCCTCTAACATACGTGCCTGAAAGTTACTGCGATAAAGGACGGCATATTGCTCCCACTCATTCCCAAAACGCAGTTTATGTGTGACGATTTCTTTGGCCACACGCTCGGACTCATCATCGTCGTTACGGCAATTAATAATACGGATTTTCTCGCCTTGGCCTTTATCTGACCACAGTTTTTTCTCAAATAAATGCTCATTGTTCAGAATGACCGCGTTGGCCGAGGTCAAAATACGCGTGGTTGAACGGTAATTTTGCTCAAGCATGACGATTTTGAGCTTTGGAAAATCTTCTTTGAGTAGTGCCATGTTTTCAGGCTTGGCGCCGCGCCACGCATAGATAGATTGGTCGTCGTCACCCACGACCGTAAAACGCCCTTGGGGACCGACCAAATATTTGATCATTTCATACTGAGCGGTGTTGGTATCTTGATACTCATCGACGAGCAGATAGCGGATACGGTTTTGCCATTTGTCACGCAACTGCGCATTTTCACGCAGTATTTTCGTTGGCAATACAATCAAGTCATCAAAATCAACCGCGTTATACGCACGCAAATTACGCTCATATAAGGCGTAAAGGGTCGCAAAAATCATGTCTTCTGGATCGTCTAACGTTTCCATTGCCTGATCAGGCTCAATCAAATCGTTTTTCCAATCCGAAATCATCTTGATCGCTTTACCCACCAGCTCACGACTCTCAGCGCCGCTCAAATTATCGCGCATCATCAGCTCCATGAGCAAACGCTTGCTGTCGTCGCTGTCCATGATGGAGAAGTTGCCCTTAAGCGGGGTATGAATCAGCTCGTAGCGTAAAAACTGTAGGCCAAATTGGTGAAAGGTGGACACGGTCAGTCCACGCATTTTTTCGCTTGGCAACAGTTTGCTGACACGGGCTTTCATCTCGCGTGCCGCTTTATTGGTGAAGGTCACGGCAGTGATGCGCTCCGCTGGCATATTGCACTCTTCGATAAGATAGGCAATCTTGCGCGTAATCACTGAGGTCTTACCGGAACCTGCACCTGCTAGCACAAGCAATGGCCCGGATACGTAAAGCATGGCCTCGGTTTGTTTGGGATTAAGTTGACTCATAACGTGACCTGTAAGACAAAAGCAAAAAAGTGGGGTGCGCTGATAACATCATAGCTAAATGCAGGCGGCGTGTATCATTAAAATGGATATCGTGACGTTTTTAATAAAAAATCACATCATAAGGGTAAGAGGATTTGTGACTCAACGACAATATAATGATAGTAAGCCATTGAATTTAGGTTGGCTATTATAAAGCAAAAACCGTGACTTTGGGGAGGAGTTGGGTGCTGAATCCGTGCGTTAAAGCCGCCGTTTGAGGTCTTAGAAAATAAGGAAAACCGCTACTGCAACCGCTAGGGGCTAAAAGTGCGGATTTGGGGTTAATATAAGGTAACGTCTATATCATAACTTATGGTAAAAAAAACACATTTTTTTTGCAGATAAAGTGACCGTTCAATACAGTTAAAAACTAGCTTTTGGGCGCTGATATGCGTATAGTACGTAAATAATTTATGCCAGTTGTCACGTCATGATTGACCACGTGTAATGAGCTATTAAATCAATTAAGTAAACCTCGGATATGATATTGATTTAATACGTTGATCTTACGTTGTTAGGAGATGCGTTAGGCGACCAGCCTTTTATCCGCGCATACCGGAATATCTACAGTTGGTCACGTCTGACATCGTCGTCAATAAGCTTGATAATTGGTTGTTACCAGCACAGACCCTAAAATAGTAACTTAAATACAGTGGCTCAATGACAGTCGCTTTGTATTTTTGTCTGCGTTATGCCTATCGCTAGATGGCCTTAAAGTAGGTCAATATTTGCGCTGGGCTTAACACTCGATTGGGTGAGGAGCACGTATTATCATGTCTGCTTTTAATTGGTCAGCCATTGCTTTTATCTTAGCCGCCATTGGGCTAGTTGTCTTTATGCTGGTCGTTCCGCGTTTGCTTGGCGGTCGCTCTCAAGGTTCACAAAAAGAAGAAGTATTTGAAGCGGGTGTTGTCGGATCTGGCAACGCCCGTATTCGTTTGTCTGCCAAATTCTACTTGGTGGCGATTTTCTTTGTTATCTTTGATCTAGAAGCGCTATATCTTTACGCTTATGCGGTGTCAGTGCGTGAAGCGGGCTGGCTTGGCTTTGCTGCTGCCGCCGTCTTTATTACCATCTTAATCATTGGTTTGATCTATGAGCTAAGCTTAGGTGCGATGAACTGGGCCCCAGCTGACAAGCGTCGTAAAAAAGCACGTCTGTATGCCGCACCTGCTGGCTTTAATTTGGCCGACATCACAGGTTTTGATGGGGTTGATGAGCTGATGGTTGATCCGACGGGCAAAATCCCAGCGCAGTCCTCCGGACAAATTAATGTCTCAAACAATATTGAGACCAATCGCCGCCATCTACAAAACATCGATCATATTAATACCACCGGTCATGTCACTTCCGTGGATTTTGTGTCGTCTGCTCCGCGTGATAACGTTGGGCGTTAGTGGCTAACGGTCTTGTCAGGCTTCTTATAGCGGATAAAGACTGTTAGCAGAGACAGGATGACGCCGTCATGTTTGTCTGTTGAATGTATATTAATGATCATTTATTCATAATAGAAGTTAAGGCGGTCGTGATGGCAAGGTGTTTGCCACGCGACGCCTAATATAAAGGTTGTATGTTATGAAATACACATTAACAAAAGCCAACCCTGATGCAGATACCTATCCTGCACAGACCAGTCAAACGGTCAACGATCCTATCGAAGACGAAGTCAATAAAAATGTCTTTATGGGTCGTCTCGAAGACCTCGTCCATTCGACAGCAAATTGGGGGCGCAAGCACTCGCTCTGGCCATTTAACTTTGGTACGTCTTGCTGTTATGTCGAATATGCCACGACCTTAACAGCGGTCCACGATCTGTCTCGCTTTGGGGCAGAGGTTATTCGTGCCTCGCCCCGTCAGGCAGATGTCATGATCGTTGCTGGTACTTGCTTTATTAAAATGGCGCCCGTCATTCAGCGTCTATACGAGCAAATGCTTGAGCCAAAATGGGTCATCTCTATGGGGGCCTGTGCTAACTCTGGCGGTATGTACGATATTTATTCTGTGGTACAGGGCGTAGATAAAATCATCCCCGTGGATGTTTATGTGCCAGGCTGTCCGCCGCGCCCAGAAGCCTTGATTCAAGGGCTAATGCTGCTACAAGAGTCCATCACCAAAGAGCGTCGCCCGCTTGGCATTCATGTCAATGAGCAGGGTGTGTATCAGCCGCAAATGACGCCTGAGCGTGACCGTAAGCAAGCGGATCGTATCGCTGTGAAAAACTTGCGTAGCCCAGACAGTATTTAGTCAGCCGGTGTTTAGCCAGTGATGGTTTAAGCGAGTAGTTTGGCTCGATAATTAAAAATCCCTAAACGGGTTAAGTGTGCATACGCTCATCATAGTTCGCTTATGTTTAACATAGCTCAGTTATGATTAATGAAGGAATACATCATTCATGGTCACGGTAGTTGAAAATATAGATCCTAAGATTAAGCCTGTCCCAGCTGTTATCAAAGAGTTGGAAGATAAGTATGCTGGCAAGTTTGTGATACAGCACACTGTGGATGAGATTCCAACAGTTTGGGTCGCGCGTGCTGATTTACTAGACATTCTCTTGTTCTTGCGTAAATTGCCCAAGCCTTATGTCATGCTATTTGACTTGTCTGCCATCGACGAGCGACTGCGCCAGCACCGTGGCGGCTTGCCTGACAGTGATTTTACGGTGTTTTATCACCTGATGTCGCTTGAGCGTAATAGCGATGTACGCATTAAAGTGGCGCTGAGTGAAGATGATCTCAATGTGCCGAGCGCCACCCAGATTTGGCCAAATGCCAATTGGTACGAGCGCGAAGTGTGGGATATGTTCGGTGTGGTCTTTACAGGTCACCCCCATTTGACTCGTATCTTATTACCCAAGTATTGGGAAGGGCATCCACTGCGTAAAGAGTATCACGCGCGTGCGACGGAGTTTACGCCGTACTTCTTGAACACAGCAAAGCAGCAATACGAGCAAGAGAACCTGCGTTTTGTCCCAGAAGAGTGGGGCATGAAGCGCTCAGGGCGTGATGAAGACTTTATGTTCTTGAACATTGGTCCTAACCATCCCTCAGCTCATGGTGCGTTCCGCTTGGTGTTGCAGCTGGATGGCGAAGAAGTGGTCGATTGTATTCCTGACATTGGCTATCACCATCGCGGCGCAGAAAAGATGGCTGAGCGTCAAACGTGGCATTCATACATTCCTTATACCGACCGTATCGATTATCTCGGCGGTGTGATGAATGAGCTGCCATACATCATGTCGGTCGAAAAGCTGGCTGGTATTACTGTTCCCCCGCGCGCTGAAACCATCCGCGTGATGATGAGCGAGTTTTTCCGTATTACCAATAACTTACTGTTTGTCGGTACTTTCATTCAGGATGCAGGCGGCATGACCCCGGTATTCTATATGTTTACCGATCGCCAAAAAGCCTATGACGTCATCGAAGCGGTGACCGGTTATCGTATGCATCCGGCTTGGTTCCGTATTGGCGGTACGGCCGCGGATCTACCGCGCGGCTGGCAGCGTTTGGTTCGTGAGTTCTTAGATTGGATGCCAAAACGCTTGGACGAGTACGTCAAAGCCGCCCTGCAAAACAGTGTGCTCAAAGGCCGTACCCAAGGGGTCGCACAGTATAATGCCAAGCAAGCGCTGGCGTGGGGCGTCACTGGGGCAGGTCTACGGGCCACCGGCGTGGACTTTGATCTGCGTAAAGCACGTCCATATATGGGCTATGAAAATTACGATTTTGAAGTGCCAGTTGGGTATAACGGTGATGCTTATGATCGCTGTATGGTGAAAGTCGAAGAGATGCGTCAGTCGTTACGTATTATTCGTCAGTGTATGGACAACATGCCACAAGGACCTTACAAGGCCGATCATCCTCTGGCTGTACCACCGCCAAAAGATCGTACGCTAAACGATATTGAGACACTGATTAACCACTTTATCTCAGTGTCGTGGGGACCTGTGATGCCAGCGGGCGAGTGTACGACGATCGTCGAGGCGACCAAAGGTTTGAACAGCTATTACATTACGTCAGACAAAGCCACGATGAGCTATCGCACGCGTATTCGTACGCCGACGTTTGCCCACTTGCAGCAAATGCCGTCAGTCATCAATGGCTCGCTTGTATCCGATGCTATTATGTATTTGGCGTCGATTGATATTGTGATGGCGGATTGTGACCGTTAGCGTTTGTGAAAAAAGAGATATTAATCAATATATTATTGCCAAATGGCACACCAAAATGCTCTCACATTTCAATACGATCATAGTTGCAGTATGACCGACGTTGCCTTGTGATAGAGCAGGATGAGTGAGGAAAGATAAAAGATTATGAAAATTGTTTCCGACAAAATGCCAAAAGTAGATGTGGCAAGCATCCTCACCGCTGAGGAAATCACTGCCATTCATGAGTTTATGCATCATTATCCACAGGCACGTGCAGCCTCGCTCGATGCCCTAAAAATCGTGCAAAAACGCAACGGTTGGGTTGATGATGCACAAGTCAATGCCATCGCCAACATCTTAGACATTCCGATGTCAGATATGGATGGCGTCGCCACTTTCTTTAATCGCATTTATCGTCAGCCTGTCGGGCGCCATGTCATTCTTATTTGTGATTCGGTGGCTTGCTACTTAACGGGTTATGAAGCGCTCTCCGCTGAGATCAGATCGCAGCTAGGTATTGAGTATGGCCAGACTACCGCAGATGGCCGCTTTACGCTATTGCCGATTTGCTGCTTAGGAAACTGCGACAAGGGGCCTGCGGTGTTGATTGATGAAGACACTTATGGCCCTGTCCAGCCATCTGAGGTTGCGCAATTATTGGAGCTATACGCATGAGTTTAACGATTTCAGAGCAAATTGCTCGTCGCGGCCAAGGCCAAGCGCCAAGCCAATTGAATGCACAGCGTGTTCCGATTTATGGTGATAAAGCGACAGCCACTAGTGAAACCAAGCCTTTGACTTGGCGTTTGGCGCATCATGATGCCGTGCTTGATCTGGCAACCTACGAGTCTTTAAAAGGCTTTACTGGCTTAAAGCAAGCGTTAAGTAAGTCCCCTAAAGATGTGGGCAATATGATTAAAGCTGCCAATGTCAGAGGACGCGGTGGCGCAGGTTTTAACGCTGGATTGAAGTGGTCATTCATGTCCCCACCGGACGGTTTGCCGCGCTATCTCATCTGTAACGCGGATGAGATGGAGCCAGGCACGTTTAAAGACCGTTTGCTCATGGAGCGTCTGCCGTTTCAGCTGATCGAAGGGATGCTGATCACCGCTCACGCTATCGGAGCGACGGATGGCTATATCTTTATCCGCGGTGAATACATTCTAGCCGCTGAGCGTTTGGTCGCTGCTATCGAAGAGTGCTTGGCCAACAATCTCATGGGCGACAACATTCTTGGCTCAGATTTTAGCTTTAATCTGCACGTACATACGGGTGCTGGCCGCTATATCTGCGGTGAAGAAACCGCTTTAATCAACTCCCTAGAAGGTCGCCGCGCCAACCCTCGTACCAAGCCGCCGTTTCCGCAAATCTCTGGGGCGTGGGGCAGACCGACGGTGGTCAATAACGTCGAGACGTTAAATAATATGCCTGCGATTCTCAATCATGGTGTCGAGTGGTATCAGTCACTATCAAAGATCAAAGGCAAAAGTGAAACCCCTGGTACTAAGCTGTTTGGCTGCTCAGGATTGGTCAATGACCCAGGTCTATGGGAGCTGCCATTTGGCTATACAGCTCGCGAAATCATTGAAGATTTAGCCGGTGGTATGAAAGATGGTAAAACGCTCAAAGCATGGTTACCGGGCGGCGCATCTACTGACTTTTTAACCGCCGATCATTTGGATGTAGTCGTGGATTTTGACACCATTCAAAACGCTGGTAGCCGTATGGGTACTGGTCTGATTATGGTCGTCGATGAATCACAAGACATGGTGCCATTACTACGTAACCTTGAGATTTTCTTTCAGCGCGAGTCATGTGGTTGGTGTACACCATGCCGTGATGGTCTACCGTGGGGTGTCAAGCTGCTTACCGCCATCAATGATGGTGAAGGGCAAGTGGGCGATGTCGAAAAACTAGAAGGCCTGACGCGTGACTTATGGATTGGTAAAACGTTCTGTGCGCATGCCCCAGGTGCGATGGAACCACTAATGAGTGCGATTAAATATTTCCGTCCAGAGTTTGATCAAAAAATCGCGCAGGCGGTTGGTGTAGACGTCATTGATGCTGCAGCCAACCAACAGCCAGTAGTGAAATAAGGAGAGCGGCATGGCAGTCATACATATTGATGGAACCACTGTCGAAGTAGATAGCAGCGACAACTTACTACAAGCCTGCTTATCACTCGGCATTGATGTGCCGTATTTTTGTTATCATCCCGCCCTAGGCTCAGTAGGCTCGTGCCGTCAGTGCGCGGTCAAGCAATTCCAAAACGCCGAGGATATGGAAGCCGGTCGCGGTCGTCTTGTCATGTCATGTATGGTCGCACCTGAGAATGACACGTACATCTCAGTCACTGACGATGAAGCCAAAGCGTTTCGTAAGTCGATGGTCGAGCTACTCATGACCAACCATCCGCATGATTGTCCAACTTGTGAAGAGGGCGGTCATTGTCATTTGCAAGACATGACTTATATGTCAGGCCATAGTCGTCGTCGCTATCGCTTTACCAAACGTACCCATCACAACCAAGAGCTTGGCCCCTTTATCGCCCACGAGATGAATCGCTGTATCGCGTGCTATCGCTGTGTACGCTTTTATAAAGACTACGCTGGCGGCGAAGATTTGGGTGTTTATGGCTCAAACAATCGTGTTTATTTTGGCCGTGATCAAGACGGACAGTTTGAAAGCGAGTTCTCAGGCAACTTAACCGAAGTCTGCCCAACAGGTGTGTTCACTGATAAGACGCATTCTGAGCGCTACAATCGTAAATGGGACATGCAGTATGCGCCTAGCATCTGTCATGGCTGCTCGGCGGGTTGTAACACTTCACCGGGCGAGCGTTATGGTGAATTACGCCGCATTGAAAATCGCTATAACGGTGACGTCAACCGTTACTTCTTGTGTGACCGTGGTCGTTTTGGTTACGGCTATGTCAATCGTGCCGATCGCCCAACCCAAGCGCTTGAGCGTATCAATGATAAGCATGTCAAGATTAATATTGACTATGCCCTCGATGAAACCATCAAACGTATCAAGGACAAAAAAGTCATTGGTATTGGCTCGCCACGTGCCAGCCTTGAGACTAACTTTGCGCTAAAAAACCTCGTCGGCTTTAATAACTTCTCGACAGGCCTGAACCATCAGCAGCAATCTCTGGTCAATAAATGTATCGAAGTGCTTAGTACTGAGGGTATCTATAACCCAAGCATGACAGATATTGAAAGTCATGACGCGGTGCTGGTACTGGGCGAAGACATTACCCAAACGTCATCACGTGTCGCATTGTCAGTACGACAAGCGGCGAAAAACGAAGGCCTAAAAATGGCCGCCGCGTTGAAGACACAGCCTTGGCTTGCAGAACCGGTCAAACGTATCGCGCAAGATGCACTAAGCCCAGTTTATGTCATCGATGTGACGCAAACCAAGCTAGAAGACATCAGTAAAGTGAGCGTGGTCGCGACGCCTGAAGATATCACCAAACTTGGTTTTAAAGTGGCTGATGAGATTGCAAGCTTCGCTGGTGATATATCAGCAATTGTTAATCCACAAAACACTGAGCAACAAGATGACAATGTGAGTGATGATGCCAATACTGATGGCATGCAAGCGCTGGCGCAACAAATCGCTTATGATTTGATCCAAGCGGATAAACCATTGGTCATATCCGGTAGCAGCTTATCTTCTACGGCATTGATAGAAGCAGCGGCACAAATTACTCAGGTCTTAACGCAAAAACGCGCGGCAATCAAAGCGACTGAGCAGCAACAAGTTGAAGCGCATAATGCTATGGTTCGTGATCAGCAGCTCCGTGCAGCAGAGAAACAGGCACAAACTGGGCAACCTGAAGAAGACAAAGAGCTATCAGCAAAACCCGCCAAGCCTGCAACGGGCACCAATAAAGAAGCGCAAGATGATGTTGAGCGTGAGCCTGCTGAAACTGCTGAGCTAAGAGAAGTTAACAAAAGTTACCACGCTCAAGCGGGTATTTATTTGACCGTTCCTGATGCCAACAGCATGGGCGTTTGCTTGCTTGGCGGTCAGTCAGTTGAAGAGCTACTAGCGACCGATTTTGATGTGGTGGTGGTCGCTGAAAACCAACTGACAGACGCGATTGATGCCAATAAATTAACGCAGCTATTGACTGATAAAACCGTCATAGCCTTAGATCATCAGCTGCTCGATTGGCACAAAGACGTCGATATTGTCTTGCCAGCCGCAAGCTTTGCAGAAGCGGATGGCACCTTGATATCGGCTGAAGGACGGGCGCAGCGCTTTTTCCAAGTGTATGACAACAATTACTACCACCCAATGAGCAGCATCAAAGAAGGCTGGCGCTGGCTACATGCGGTCCATAGCAGCGTTGAAGGCCGTGATGTCGATTGGACGCAGCTTGATGATGTGATCAATGCCTTGATTGCAACGCATCCTAAACTTGCGGATATCAAAGGCGCGGCACCAGATGCCGATTACCGTATTACGGGTCTTAAAATTGCCCGTCAGCCGCGCCGCTATTCAGGTCGTACCGCCATGCGTGCGCCAATATCAGTCCATGAGCCGATGCAGCCAAAAGATTTGGACACCGGTTTAACCTTCTCAATGGAAGGTTATAGCGGCAAACAAACACCAAGTTCGATGATTCCTTTTGCCAATGTGGCAGGATGGAACTCACCGCAAGCATGGAACAAGTATCAAGATAAAGTCGGTGGCCACCTAAAAAATGGCGATCCTGGAGTGCGCTTATTCGATCAGCTAGCGCGCCTAGCCACTCGTCAGTATGTTGCGCCTGACGCCACGTCTGCGAACACGACAGACATGCAGCAAGGACAAGCCAAATTGGTGCCTATCCATAATATCTATGCCAGCTCTATGATGGCATCTCGTAGCCCAATCGTCGCTGAGCAACTGCCTGTTGCCGCATGGCGTATTGGTGT
The DNA here is from genome assembly GCF_021023115.1 of Psychrobacter sp. CCUG 69069. Taxonomy (NCBI): domain Bacteria; kingdom Pseudomonadati; phylum Pseudomonadota; class Gammaproteobacteria; order Moraxellales; family Moraxellaceae; genus Psychrobacter; species Psychrobacter sp. CCUG 69069. The sequence goes on along the minus strand of NZ_QQAI01000016.1, from coordinate 18,449 downwards.
GGATGATGCTAAAGACTGGAATATTGCGGCCGGTGATTACTTGGCGATTGAAATCGATAAGCAACAAATCACCTTGCCAGTACAGCTGGTGGGTTATTTAGCAGAAGGTTGTATCGGTTATCCAGTTGGACAGGTGAGTATCATTCATCCGTCAATGCCAGCGTCGGTACGCAAAGTTGAGGCACCAGTGACGATGATGGGTAGCATGGCTAACGATATGATGAACAATAATAATGCTGCGCAAATGAATACAGCGCCGACCACCACACAGGAGGTGTAATATGCAAGTTACCCGTATTATCCCTGATGTGCCAAGCTTTTTGGCCGGTAGTATGAGCTTTGACGCTTGGTCTATTCTGTTTTTGGTGGGCCAATCGTTGGTCATCTTTTTAGTGGTGGTGCTGGTTGCTGCTATGATGATCATCTATGAGCGTCGCATGCTAGCCTTGTGGCAGGACCGTTATGGTCCCAACCGTGTCGGCCCTTTTGGTTCACTGCAGCTGATTGCTGACATGTTAAAAATCTTCTTTAAAGAAGATTGGACACCAAAATTTACCGATAAGTTTATGTTTACCTTGGCCCCAGCGGTCGCGATGTTTACCGCCTTGGCCTCCTTTGCCATTATTCCTATCTCGCCCATGCTGGGCGTGGCAGATTGGGACATTGGTATCTTGTTCTTCTTTGCCATGGCCGGTATCGCTGTTTACGCGGTGATGTTTGGGGGCTGGGCGTCTGCCAATAAGTTCTCGTTACTGGGTGGTTTGCGCTCTGCGGCACAGACCATCAGTTATGAAGTCTTTTTGGGTTTATCATTGATGGGCGTGGTCGCGTTAACAGGCTCCTTTAACTTGCGCGCTATTGTAGAGTCGCAAATTGATGGCTGGTATATCATTCCGCAGTTTTTCGGCTTTTTGACCTTTGTGGTGGCTGGTGTGGCCGTGACTCACAGGCATCCATTTGACCAACCAGAAGCAGAGCAGGAGCTCGCGGAAGGGTATCATGTCGAATACTCTGGTATGAAATTCGGTATGTTCTTTATTGGCGAGTATGTCAACGTTGTACTGATTTCTGCCCTCATGACGTGCTTGTTCTTTGGCGGTTGGCTGCCACCTTTTAATTTAGATATTCCATTTATTCCACCAGCTTTTTGGTTCATGATTAAGACGTTGTTCTTTATGACCATGTTTGTTTTGGCTCGAGGCTCACTCATGCGTCCGCGCTATGATCAGGTGATGAACTTTGGCTGGAAAGTTTGTCTGCCAGTAACCTTGATTAATTTATTGGTTACTGCTGCGGTCATTTTGATCTTTTCCCCAACGTTGTAATCATCACTAGCCATCACTGATGAACTAGGGTAAAGCTGATAAGGATAATAATCCCATGTTTACTACCATAAAAAAGACCGTCATTGGTATATTTACCATTGTCCGCAGCATGTGGATGGTCAATAGTCATGCGCTCAGACCGCGTGACACCATTCTTTATCCTGAAGAGCCGGTACCCGTACCGCCGCGTTTTCGTGGACGTATTGTCCTAACGCGCGACCCTGATGGGGACGAGCGCTGTGTGGCTTGTAATTTGTGTGCGGTGGCCTGTCCGGTTGGCTGTATCTCGTTACAAAAAGCTGAGCGTGAAGACGGACGCTGGTATCCAGAGTTTTTCCGGATCAACTTTTCGCGCTGTATTTTTTGCGGATTGTGTGAAGAGGCGTGCCCAACCACAGCGATACAAATGACGCCTGACTTTGAGCTGGGTGAATATAAGCGCCAAGATTTGGTCTATGAAAAAGAGCATTTGCTTATTTCAGGACCAGGCAAATATCCCGATTATAACTATTATCGTGTGACGGGTATGGCGGTAGCGGAAAAACCAAAAGGGGCGGCACAAAATGAAGCTGCACCGATTGATCTGAGGAGCTTGCTGCCATGATGAATATTTTAAACCATCCTGAATTGGCAGGGTTTTATTCGCTTGCGGCGGTGGCAATCTTTGCCAGTCTACGCGTGGTGACCCAATCCAATCCAGTGCATGCGATTTTATCGATGATTGTGTCGTTACTGGCGATTGCTGGCATATTTTTTGTGTTGGGTGCGCCATTTGCAGGGGCACTTGAGATCGTTGTTTATGCTGGCGCTATTATGGTGCTGTTTGTCTTTGTCATCATGATGCTCAATTTAGGGATGACCAATGATGAGCGTGAAGAGCGTTGGCTTGATGCGGGTACTTGGGCGATACCGACAGGATTGACCCTGATTATTGCCGTCGTGCTTTACGCAATGATTGGTCTTAATCATGACGAAGCCGCTATGATTGGCGGTACGACGGTTTCAGCCAAAGTCGTTGGGACAGTGCTGTTTACTAAGTACGTGATGCTCATCGAAGTGGCGGCGTTGTTGTTATTGGCGGCCTTGGTTGCAGCGTATCATTTGGGCAAAGAGTCGAGCGATGATGAGGTCGTCGGTAATGACCCTCAAGGCTTTCAGACCCATACGGGTAATACCAAGCCATATGGTAACGATAGCACCCATACAAAGAGTGAGGCAGTAACAATGGCTGAACCTTACGAATATAAAGATGTTGACCCGCATGACTATGTAAGTATGAATGTGGGTGTGAATAAAGTCACGCGCAAGGAGTCCGACTGATGGTACTAGCAGCGAGCGTGGCACAAGACGTGTCAAACGTGCCGTTTGCCCACGAGGTGGTAGGCTTAGTACAGCCTGTGGCTGAGGTACACAATGTATTGGGTATGATCCCTATGAGTCATGGATTAATTTTGGCAGGGATCTTATTTGCCATTGGTCTGTGCGGGGTCATGGTACGACGTAATTTCCTATTTATGCTAATGAGTCTTGAGATCATGATGAACGCGGCAGCACTGGCCTTTGTGGTGGCAGGGAGTCGCTGGGTTGATCCAGATGGACAGATTATGTTTATCTTTATTTTGACGTTGGCAGCAGCAGAAGCGGCCATTGGTTTGGCCATATTATTGCGGTTTTATCATAAGCGTGGGCATCTTGATGTCGATAGCGCCAATGAGATGAAAGGATGATGTCATGAGTTTATTACCATTAACCTTTATATTCCCGCTCATTGGCTTTTTGATTTTAGCCTTTATGCGCGACAAATTAACGGAACAGGTGGCAGCGGCTGTCGGTGTCGGTAGCATGCTGTTATCAGCTCTATGTACGCTGGTGGTTAGCTATAGCTTTTTGACCACCAATCCAGCCGGCACGGTCGTAGAGATTCCGCTGTGGACGTGGTTCCAAGTGGGTGACTTTGCGCCCCATTTCGGCTTGAGCTTTGATGGCTTGGCACTGACCATGACTGGGGTCATTACGGGTATTGGCTTTTTAATTCATCTGTTTGCCGCTTGGTACATGAAAGGGGACACTGGCTTTGCCCGTTTCTTCAGCTACATGAACTTGTTCGTTGCCAGCATGCTATTGCTGGTATTAGCAGATAACTTGTTCTTGCTTTATCTCGGCTGGGAAGGCGTGGGTATCTGCTCTTACCTTTTGATTGGTTACTATTATCATGATAGAGCCAATGGCCTTGCCGCGATGAAAGCTTTTACCGTCACGCGTGTGGGTGATGTGTTCTTAGCCTTTGGTTTGTTTTTATTGTTCCGCGAGTTCGGTACGCTGAATATCCAAGAGATTATTACGCGCGCGCCAGAAGTATTCGATATTAATAATCCAACGATGATGCTTACTACCATGATGCTCGTTGGCGGGGCGATGGGTAAATCAGCGCAGTTGCCACTGCATACATGGCTGGCTGATGCGATGGCTGGTCCGACACCAGTCTCGGCTCTGATTCACGCCGCGACGATGGTCACCGCTGGGGTTTATTTAATTGCCCGTCTGCACCCCTTGTTTGAATTGACCCCAGGTATCTTGTTGTACTGGGTTGGCGGCGTAGGGGCGTTGACACTGGTGGTTGCTGGTTTCTGTGCACTTGCGCAAACAGACATCAAACGTATTCTTGCGTATTCGACCATGAGCCAGATCGGCTATATGTTCTTGGCGCTTGGCGTTGGCGCATGGCAAGGGGCTATCTTTCACTTAATGACGCATGCTTTCTTTAAAGCCTTGTTATTCTTATCATCAGGTGCGGTCATTCTTGCGGTACATCATGAGCAAGATATCTTTAAGATGGGCGGACTGCGTAAGAAAATACCATTGGTATTTTGGTGCTACATCGTGGGTGGCGGTGCACTGGCTGCGATACCTTGGGTCACTGTTGGCTTTTACTCGAAAGAAGCGATTCTTTGGGAGACTTATGCCACCGGTCATATGGTCCTGTTTTATATGGGGGTATTCGGTGCGTTCTTAACCGCGATTTATACCTTCCGTATGATTTGGATTATTTTCTTTGGCGAAGAAAAAACCCATGCGCACAAATTATCAGGGGTGTCGTATTGGCTGCCTCTTACTGTACTGCTTGTGTTATCTACCGCGGTTGGCGCATGGATCACACCGCCCTTACAAGGGGTGTTGCCGGAGAGTGTTGGGCATTTATTAGAAGTGGCGGGTCAAGCGCATGGTAAACATACAGCAGAGTATATTGCGATGGGTGCGATGGCGGCAGGCTTGATACTGGCGGCACTACTATATGTGGTCAATAAGGGCCGACTGCTGACGAGCTTTAAGCGCTCGCGCATTGGTGGGGCGCTATATCACTGGTGCTATCATGGCCTCGGCTTCGATGCGCTATACGATGTGATTTTTGTAAAACCCTTTTTGTTCATCGGCCGCTTATTTAAAGCCGACCCTATCGATAAAACGTGGTATGTGTTACCTAAGCTGGCTTCAGCAGGTAATAAGGTATTGTCTGCGACGCAAACAGGGTCACTTCGAGGCTATGCTGCAAGCTTTGGCTTGGGTATGGCGGTATTGCTAGTGCTGGTAATGATGACGGTGGTATAAGATGATTGAGTTACAACAAACGTGGATGCTACCAGCATTGATTGCGATCCCTTTTATTGCAGGGTTGCTATGCTGGTTGGTAGAGCGGTTCAATAAACGTCTGCCGCGCTGGATTGCCTTGATTGGTATGACGTTGACCTTTGCCTTGTCATTGGTACTCTGGCAATACGGTGATTTTAGCGGTATGAGTAAGCAGGTGATTGCACCGGACTCTGCGGTGCCTTGGGTGGCTGAATTTAGTGTGCCGTGGATACCAAGCTTTGGTATCAGCTTTCATTTGGCATTAGATGGTTTGTCGCTATTAATGGTAGCGTTGACTGGCCTGCTCGGTATTGCTGCGGTGGCTTGTTCGTGGAATGAGATTCAGCGCCGTGTTGGCTTTTTTCACCTCAATTTGCTGTGGAGTTTGGGCGGCGTCATCGGTGTTTTCTTAGCCATTGACCTGTTTTTATTCTTCTTCTTTTGGGAGATGATGCTGGTCCCTATCTACTTCTTGATCGCGATTTGGGGTCATGATGTCGTTGGTAAAACCAAAGAATATGCCGCAACCAAGTTCTTTATTTATACCCAAGCCTCTGGGTTAATCATGCTCATTGGTATATTGGTATTGGTCATTATCAGCTACGCGCAAACGGGCGTGGTGAGCTTTAACTATAATGATTTGCTCGGTACGTCACTTGGCGGCTGGGAATATCCAATCATGCTGTGCTTCTTTATTGGCTTTGCGGTCAAGTTACCAATTATTCCTTTTCATGGTTGGTTGCCAGATGCGCACGCGCAAGCCCCAACCGCAGGTTCGGTGGATTTGGCTGGTGTGCTCATTAAGACGGCAGCCTACGGTTTGATTCGTTTTGTTTTGCCCTTGTTTCCAGTGGCGTCACAAGAGTTTGCACCGATTGCGATCACCTTAGGTACGATTGGTATATTCTACGGGGCGTGGCTCGCCTTTATGCAAACGGATATGAAGCGTCTGCTAGCGTACACCAGTATCTCGCACATGGGCTTTGTGGTATTGGCGATTTATGCCGGCACATTGCTTAGCTTACAAGGTCTGATGATTCAGATGCTCGCGCATGGCTTAAGCTCGGCGGCATTATTTATCATGGCAGGGCAGCTGTATGAGCGTCTGCACACACGCGATTTGACCTTGATGGGCGGCATGTGGGGACAGTTCCGCTACTATGCGCCGATATTGATGTTCTTCTGCGCCGCCTTACTTGGGATACCGGGCACAGGTAACTTCATTGGCGAGTTTATGATTTTGTTTGGCTCATTTACGCAGTATCCAGTGTTTGTCGTCTTGGCTACCTTTAGCTTGGTGCTGGCAGGGTTATACTCGCTTATTCTGATTCACCGCGCGCTATTTGGTAAAAACAATATCGAAGCGTTGGCCGTACAAGAAACCAAATCTCATGGATTACCAGTACGTAAACTAAAAGATTTGGGCAAGCGTGAGCTGTCATTACTACTGATGCTTGCCGCTGGTTTGGTATGGCTCGGATTGTATCCACAGCCGTTCCTTGATACTTCAAGTCATGCGATGCAGTGGATTAATAACGCATATATATACAGTCAAGTGACACAGGTAGATGCGTCGCAACTGCTTGATGCAATGGAGGCACGTTAAGTCATGTATAATATTACGATGAATGATTTGATGGGATTGTTGCCTTATGCACCGATTATAGCCGTCGTTATTACAGTGTTGGTGGTCATGATTGCCATCGCCATTAAACGCTCACATATGGTCACTGGCACGGTGACGGTTGTCGGTTTAAATATCGGTCTGTTTGTCTTAATTGGACAAATGGCTGGTATCATCGAGAGCGGAACGGTCTTACCAAGTGCTGAGCAATTATTTGTGATTGACAACTTTGCTCAGTTTAACATGGTGGTTATTTTTGTCTGCGCCTTGGCCTGCTGTACGTTATCTTATGCGTATTTGGCAAACCTCAAAGACAATAAAGATGAGCTGTATCTGCTCATGTTGCTATCGACGATTGGCGCGCTGCTCATGGTAAGCGCTCAGCACATGGCATCGTTCTTTATGAGCTTAGAGATGCTTTCAGTGCCACTATATGGCCTATTGTCCTATACTTATATGCGTAACCGCTCGCTTGAGTCAGGTCTAAAATACTTAGTACTGTCTGCGACTGCATCGGCAACGTTGCTCATGGGCATGGCCTTTATTTATGCAGAAGTCGGGTCGTTGGGCTTCAAGCCTATTAGTATGATGCTTAGCAATCTTTTTGAGTCGCCACTCTTGATACTTGGCGCAGCGATGATGATGTTCGGTATTGCCTTTAAATTGTCGGCGGCGCCTTTTCACATGTGGACGCCTGATGTTTATGAAGGAGCACCCGCACCGATCGCCACATTTTTAGCCTCGGTTTCCAAGGTTGCGATGATGGCGCTGGCTGTTCGCTTCTTAATTGACACGGCTTTATTGGCGTTGCCATCGGTACAGATGCTGCTTATGGTGATGGCGACCTTATCGATTTTGGTGGGTAATTTATTAGCCATACGTCAAACCAGTCTCAAACGTCTACTCGGTTACTCTTCGATTGCCCATATGGGTTACGTGCTGATCGTTATCGTGAGCATCGGGACGGCCGCGGATAGTATCTCGAGTATGTATATGGCAGTTTATGCCTTTACCTCTATCGGTGCCTTTGGCGTGGTGACATTGATGTCGAGTCCTTATCGCTTATCTGGAGAAGCGGATGAGCTGACTCATTATCAAGGGCTGTTTTGGCGTCGTCCGGTGCTGACCGCTGTCATGACTATTATGATGTTGTCATTGGCAGGTATTCCACTGACGGCAGGCTTTATCACCAAGCTGTTTGCAATATTGGCCGCTGTACAAGGCACCAATTGGTTCTTAGCGGCGATGATTATCTTGGGTAGTGCGATCGGCTTGTTCTATTACTTGCGTGTCATGCTCACGCTATTCAAACGTCCTAAGCAATTTATTGAGTTTGATGTGGCTGGGCAATGGGGTATCCGTACTGGCGGGATCATGGTGATTGCGGTCACAGCGATTATTGTCTTCTTCGGTATCTTGCCAAACAGTATGATTGAGCTGGCAAGTCTGGCTCGTATTTGGTAGAGCTGTCCTATTTAATGACGTTGCTGTCAAAGACATGGTATAAGTGGCTGTATGCTTATGCCGCTACTTAGCCATTGTTACGGTTAGAAAACCAAGATGCGCCAGCTTTGTGATAAGCTTGGCGCATCTTTTTATTTGTAACGTTTAAAAAATTTAGACAATAACGATTAATAATGTGTGAGTGAATGACTACTATGAGTGATAATATTCAAAAGGTAACAGTGCTCAGTAAAACCACCTGGACGCCAAATCTGTTTAGCTTTACGGTCAGCCGTCCAGATAGCTTTAAATTTACGGCAGGGCAATTTGTCCGTTTGGGTGTCAATCCTAGTCAGCTACAGTATTATAAGCAGCGGCAAGACGTCTCGGAAGCCACTGATGAGACGTTTGAGGCAGCCTTGAATGAAGACATCTTTCGAGCTTATTCGATTGTATCGTCACCCTTTGATGAGGTGCTAGAGTTTTTCTCTATTGTTATTCCTGATGGTGCCTTTACCTCGCAATTACAACACCTGCAAGTAGGGGATGAGCTGCTGCTTAATACTCTGCCGTTTGGGTTTTTGACGCTAGCACGTTATCAAAAACCACTGCCAAAAGACTTGTGGTTGCTGGCGACAGGGACGGGCTTAGCGCCATTTTTATCTATGTTACAAGACTTGAAAACATGGGAAGATTACGAGCATATCGTACTCGCTTATAGCGCACGCTCGACAGCAGAGTTGGCGTATATCGAGAAGATTGAGCGCTTGCAAGAAGACTTTGGCTCGCTGGCTGACAATCCAGCAAAGCTGATTTTTATTCCAATCGTGACCCGTGAGCCTGTGAAAGGAGCGTTGTCAGAACGTCTACCAAAGCTATTATTGGATGGCACTCTGCAAGAGCGGGTAGGTATTGCTTTAGACGTTGATAGCACCCACGTCATGCTATGCGGTAATCCAGATATGGTGGAAGACACCAAAGAGGCGTTAAAGACGCTCGGCTTGGTCATGAATCGTCGCGGTGAAGGAAATATTGCGGTAGAAAACTATTGGTAACCGCATGGTGAATATAAGCTTACTAGGGCGTGTCCTCAATTCAATCGATAGTCATCTAAACGGACTAAAAATGGCTAAATCTTGCCAAACAGCGGCAAATAGTTGGTTAATATCTCGATATTATCTGCACTATTTTTCTTGTTTGACTGCAATTTATCTCATTTTTATCACCATTTTTAAAATGAGGACACGCCCTAGCATAAAAAAGCGCTGACGCTAAAGACAGGAGTCTCTAAGCGTCAGCGCTTTTTTATAAAGTGACAGTCTACCGGCTTTACACTTGGCTGGGTTCGGTGGCGTCATCTATCGGGTTGATAGGGCCTTGCATCAGCTCAGGCTCATCATCATCGCTAATGATGTCTTCGTTGCTGCTTGCCGCCAATAAATCCCGATAATTGATTTGGGTTTTTAAAACCAATTGTTCTTCTTCAAGCTCGCCGTAGTTCACCTGCACCTTGTGTAAGGTACTGATGATTTTTTTGTTTTTCTTAAGCCAGCGATTAATATCAAGATAAATGACTTCATCTTTTGCACGGGCAATATTGATGTAAGACAGAATGAACCCTAAAGGGTCTTTTTTTAGGATGCTGTGATAAAACCAGATAAATAGCTTAATACCTTGGCGTTTAAGAAAAGACTCACAGCGTAGGTTTAGCACATCGGTATAAGTCTGCTGGCCAAACACAAAGCGCTGAACGTTACGGTCAAGCTGCACATGGACCAAACTAAAGTTACTGGCTACCTCAGCATAAATACCACCCGCATTAACCGTGCAGTATAAGCGAAACCAGTGATCGTGTATCTCAACGCGCAACTCTAAGATGGCTTTGACGTTGTCGGTCACAAACTTTTGCAACGCATCATTGACGTATTTTTGAGCGACAGGGAGGGGGATTTCATCTTCAAGCTTATCGGTCGTTTTATTGTATAGCTGCTTGATCGACTGGGTGAGGCGATCCCAGCCACCGCTGAAAGACTCATCAAAACGGTCGCCAATATCCTCAAAGAACTCATCAAAACTGTCTGAATTATTCACGTTATCACTCATGTTATCAAAGCCACTCAAACTTATTATCCTTATCATTATAGGGGGCATCATTGACGAGATGCGGTACAGATCACCTATTAAAAACTATAAAATGGCGTCTATGCAAGTCACTAGCAGCGCTAAGATATAAATCTGCCCCTGTATTTGATTACAACTTATCAATAACATTGCACGTATATTTTAACGGATGCAAGCTAAAAAAACGTATTTGTTAACGCACTACCTAAAAAACGGTGTTTAAACTATTATCAATACGGTGTGAGTGGGTGGACGTGCCCCATTTACGGTTACGCTAGCAGCACAATTCTAAGTCATGTTATGATAGCACTCGCATACACTGCCAGCTCTACTACGATCGGACTTGGTGTTCGCTCGATCTATACTTAATGTCTGAGACCTATTGTGGCCTATATCAAAGACTCGCAAAGCTATCATTTTTCTGCACAAGCGCCTAAGCGTGACGTAAGCTTGCCTGTTGCTGTTTTTATTGCCGTTGCCGTCCATGCCCTCATTATTTTTGGTATCAGTTTTTCTACGGGCAAAGACCCCGCTGCAATGATGCAAGATGTCGCAAAAGTGCTCACAGATAACATGAAGCCAAATGAAGATGCACATTTTATTGCCAATGCCTCACAAGTAGGCGGCGGTACGATACATGAGACGTTAAGGCAAGAGACCGATCAGATCAGTCCACTGGCGGCTGAGCAAATGAGCGAGACACAAGATGTCATTAATTTACAGCGTCAAGTTCGCCAGCAGCGCTACCAAGAAAGCTATCTGCGAACCACCTTAAGCTGGCGACAAGCGGCGGTAGAGTCTGACAATGACAGCAAACAAGCACAAGATGATGTCATGGCCCAAGAAGAGCGCCTACGTAAACAGATCGCAACGCTCGAAGCCCAACTCTCGCAACGTCAGCAGGTCTATGCCACCAAATCAAAAGTGGTGACGATGGATAGCAATTCAACGACGCGCGGCGATGCAGCTGATTATATCAATACTTTTCGTGAGCATGTTGAGCGCGTTGGCAACCTGCACTATCCGGTACAAGCTCGGGCCCAAGGCATCACGGGCGAAGTACGCCTGATGGTCATTATTAGTAATAATGGTAACATTAAAGCCATTCGCTTGCTAGAAAGCTCAAACTCAACGATATTAGATGAAGCGGCTAAGCAGTCAGTACGGCAAGCGGCTCCTTTTGGCCAGTTTACTAAAGACATGAAAGACATTGTCGAGTTGCGCCTGATACGTACTTACCGTTATAGCGATAAAGTCGATGTGACGTATTAATGACTGATGCCAATGGCTGAAACGATAGACACCAAAAGTTATTAATATGAATCTCTCAATACACTTACAGAATAAAGAGTCAGTATGGAATTTTTAGGTTTTACCGTAGACATCGCCACCCTAACTGCCAGTGCGGTCGTTTTAACAACCAAATTGGTGTTGGCCATATTAATATTCGTCGTTGGACTTTGGCTGGCTAAAAAGGCGGTTGCTGTTGCCCATAAGGTGATGTTACGTGGCCGCTTAGATGACACCGTTGCTAGCTTTTTAGGTCGTCTTTTATATGGTGTGTTGTTGGTTGTGGTCACCTTGGCAGCGTTGAGCAAAGTTGGCGTACAGACCACCTCTGTCGTCGCGATATTGGGCGGTGCTGCGGTTGCTATTGGTTTGTCACTAAAAGATCAGCTGTCTAACTTTGCTGCTGGCATTATGATTGTGACCTTTCGCCCATTTGTACGCGGTGATTACGTGCAGATCAGCAGCTATACTGGTACGGTGACAGAGATCACTTTGGTGAACACGCATCTGACGACGATAAACAATCACGACATCATCATCCCTAACAGCGATATTACGACCTCAGCTGTGGTCAATTATACAGCGCTTCCCAATCGCCGCGTCGACATTACAGTTGGTATTGGTTATGACGCCAATATCAAAACGGCCAAAGAAGTGATGCTGAATTTGGCAAAAAATAATCCGCTGGCCTTTACCGATCCTGAGCCGATTGTGCGAGTGACCAATCTGGGCGATAATTCAGTGGATCTTACCTTAAACGTTTGGACAACCAACGCTGATTGGTGGACGATGCAGTGTGAGTTGCTAGAGCAGTTTAAATACGCGTTGGATGACGAGCATATTGAGATCCCATTCCCGCAGCGCAGCGTCCATGTCAAAGGTTTGGATCACATGATTAATCAAATGGGGCAAGCCCAAAAACTGCCTTTGGCCAAAGACTAGTTGCTTTAGACAAAATTATTAAAAGGACTGGCTGCGCTTGGCTTAAGCATTTGGAATATAGGGATTTGGTAAGTTCAGACTTGCCAAAATATCAATCTCAAAGCTTTCCATCTCATCTTGTTCGGCCTGTCCAAGCTCGTGATCAAAACCCAGTAGGTGCAACATGCCATGTATTAACAGATGGCTAATATGCTGCGCCACGGTTTTGTCTTGCTCTTTGGCTTCACGCACCATCACTTCGTGACAGATAATAAGCTCACCGAGTGGTAACGTGGGCATCAGCTCAATGACGGCAATGGGTAAGTCACTTGGGTAAGATAAAATGTTGGTCGCATAGTCCTTACCGCGCGCTTCTAGATTTAATGCATGCCCCTCAATACTATCAGTAACGTACAAATCTAGCGATTTAGATTTTTCTTGCCACAGTTCAGGGTCGATATCCTCAAAATAGGGGAGTATCAGACCACTATTGACGCGCGCATTGACATACTCTAAAGTTGCCCTCATGACGGGCAGTAAGTGCTCACGATGGTAAAAGGTATCAAGGATCTCATCGTCAATACTATCAGTAGCACTGATGTCGAGTGCCGCTAAGCTTGCGTTGTTGCTGATGATTGCAGCATCTGTCTCGTTGTGTGGGTCGTTATGTGTGTCATGATGCTCATCGTTAGACTGACTCATGCCCTTATCCTTTTTATTGTTTTGTGGGGTTATTGCCTGATGGAATGCTGTGCTTAAATGGCACGAGTGCCGCAAGTATTTTGGGTATTTTACTAAGGCCACTATAACCAAGTTGTAGGTAGGCTACCAGTAGAAAATAATGCCAACCAACGCTTAACAAGAGAAAACCGGACTACTCACTGGTAGTCCGGTTGTATGTTTCTACAATTAGAACACTGAGGCAATAAGTTTACAGTTTAGCGGCAGCATCCGTGATGGCTTGTTTGCGCTCTTGTTCTTTGAGGCGTTCAAATTTACGCTTCTCTTGTAGCGCCATTTGCTCATCATCGAACACATCATAAGCTTCGACAATTTTTTGTACCAACTGGTGACGTACCACATCTTTTGAGTCAAATTTGGTGATATGAATCTCTTCGATACCGCTTAAGATATCCATCGCCTGCGCCAAACCTGACTTATGACCACGGGGCAAATCGACCTGCGTGATGTCACCTGTGATGACCGCACGTGAGCCAAAACCCAAACGGGTCAAAAACATTTTCATCTGTTCTGGTGTGGTGTTTTGCGCTTCATCTAGAATGACAAATGAGTTGTTTAACGTACGACCACGCATGTAGGCCAGCGGCGCGACTTCGATAATCTGACGTTCAATCATTTTGCCAACTTTTTCAAAGCCGAGCATCTCATACAGCGCGTCGTATAACGGACGTAAATACGGATCAATTTTTTGGGTCAAATCGCCCGGTAAGAAGCCCAGTTTTTCCCCAGCTTCTACGGCAGGACGCACCAATAAAATCCGCTCAATCTCATTACGCTCAAGCATGTCGACCGCACAAGCGACTGCCAGATACGTCTTACCCGTACCAGCAGGACCAATACCAAATGACACATCAGAGCTGAGGACGTTTTTTACATAGCGTTGTTGGTTGCCACCGCGAGGGACGATGCGTCCTTTGCGAGTGCGTAAGCTAACGGGGGTAAACTCACTGGCGGCCTCTAAGTCGTCTTCCTCTTCTGCACCATCAGAGTTTTGCTCATCGGCGTCCCTATCTTCATCGCGCGAGATGCTCGATTGGATGATCAGATGCAACTCTTCTGCGCTGATGTCTTTGGTGTTTTGTGCTTCGTCTACCATCTTATAAATAATACGTTCACCGCGCTCAACACTCGTTACATCGCCACTAAGGCAGAAGTCGCCTTGGCGTTGAATGATTTTGATATCGAGGCGTTCTTGGATATATTTCATGTGATTGTTATATTCACCAAGCACGGTTTTGAGCTGTGCTGGGGTTAATGATTCAAACTTTATACGGCGGCTCATGGAATCAGTCAAGCGATTATCCTTGTGTTGTATGCCCGTGACTATTGATCAGTTTTGTTTGCTCAGTTCTGATTGCGTGACGGGCTGAAGAGATAAAATAGTCAGTTATGTGATATGGGTTTTAAATAATAAAGATAAAAATAACGGTAACATTCTTATTGATTTTGTGGAGGGGGATAAGCAAGCATCTAGCCTTTATTATGGTAGATGGTTTCTAAAATTCAAGCCATATATTAGATAGATGGCGCTGTTTTTGTATGGCAATTGCAACCGATATCGTCACTTTTATAGAGTAAGTGAATGCGCGTGCCATCACGTGTCATTGACTGTTTAGATGTGACGATCAGCGATAGAGCGCGGCTCCTGCCAATACATTAACGATATTGAGTTGCTTGGCTTTACCAGTGCGATCATGGCTTACTATAAGATCAAATAAGTGCTGTGTCTATCGTTAAGAGCAGGGCATGCTAGGCAATTTGTGGTAATCTATTGGGCATAAAACAGCGTTTTATTATTGAATTTAAAGTATAAGTAAAATGCTAAAATCAGAGGATAAAAATAAGTTCCACCAATGATTCATTGCTTATAAAGAGCGTGCCCAACCGATTATAATAGGAATAATAATGACGCAAAATACTGATTCAAATTTATTGAATGCGACAAACGGACAGGCAATCACTGAGCAACAGGTGCTTATCGCGGGTGGTGGTCATGTTGGCTTGTCCTTTGCCCTACTGCTAGCACATCATGGGATTGCCAGCACTTTACTGGAAAAAAACAGCTATCCAACCATCAGTCCAACCGATGACAGTACTCGCAGTCATTACTTGGACAGTCGCAATACCGCGCTATCGCGGCGTACCGTACAGATTTACCAAGAGATTGGACTGTGGGATGAGCTACACAGCCATGCTTGCCGCATCGATGCGGTACAGATTAGTGAGCAAGGTAGCTTTGGCCGCGCGCAACTGAGTAAGGCCAAAGAAAAAGTAGAATCATTTGGACAGGTGATGGAAAACGCTTGGCTCGGACGCAAGCTGTTGTTAGCGGCTCAGCAGTCGCCACTGATTACTTTGATCGATCATGCCAATGTGACGGCAGTTACGCAGCAAACAGACGGGGTGACACTTAGCTTTAGCTATTATGGTGAAGAAGAGCATGAGCAGCAACTCCAAGCGAGTGTCTTGGTTGCATGTGATGGGCGCGACTCTACGGTGCGTCAGCTGTTAGATATTGGTACGACGACTTATGATTATGAGCAAACTGCGATTGTTGGCGTGGTTGAGACGGATAAACCACATGAGCATGTGGCAATCGAGCGTTTTAGTCCAGCCGGTCCGCTTGCCGTGCTGCCATTGACGGATCCAGAGGGCGATGGCAATGATGAATACCAAAAAGGATACAGACGTTCGGTCGTGTGGATCTGTCCTAAAGGTGAGGAGACGCAGTATTTAGCGGACGATGCGCACTTCTTGGCGACCTTACAGCAGGGTTTTGGGCAACGTGCTGGTAAGTTTGTGGCTGCTGGTCGCCGCGGCGCTTATCCGCTGACTCGCGTACTGGCAGACAAACAAGTGGCGGGGCGCTGTGTCATCATGGGCAATGCCGCTCATACCTTGCATCCTGTGGCAGGGCAAGGCTTTAACCTTTGTATGCGCGATGCCCACGTATTGGCGCAAATGCTGAGGGCGCAAGTGCTCAGAGGTGAAGACATTGGCGATACACAGTTATTAAAACGCTATGAGCAGGCGCGTCAAACCGATCAAAAACGGGTCATTCGCTTCTGTGATGCCGTGGTTCATGGCTTTACTCATCCGAACCCAGCAGTGAAGCTGGCACGAAACGTGGCTTTGGTTGCCTTTGATAAACTGCCAAATATCAAGCCACTGGTAGCGAATTATGCGATGGGTTTGAAATCGTAATATCGTCAGTTGAAAATAGAATCGATACGTTAATATCATCGTGCTAATGGGATACATTTTTCTTGCTTGCTGCTTGCAAGCGTGACAGAGGCTGCGAAAAACTCCTCCTATTCACACTGTATCGGTTTTAAATAGAATGGACTGTATCTACAAAAAATACGCGGATGCCTCAAGTTAGCAGTCATAAATATGATGAGCAGATTATCGCTCTACAAAGGATGTTCCATGAAAAATAACCATACAATTATTATTGGCAGCGGTATTGTTGGTGCCACATTGGCTTTAAAGCTGGCACAAGCAAAAATGCCAGTGACGTTGATTGACGCACGCCCTGCGCGTGATGAATCGGCTTGGCAAGCGGTATTGAGCAAACGTGATGCCCGTGTTTATGCGCTGAGCTTAGCCAGTATTCACTTACTCACAGAGGTCGGCGCGTGGCAAAAGATTGCCGCCTCCAAGCGTAAAGCGGACTACTCGCAAATGCAGGTATGGCAGCTCAATGGCATGGGTGAGTTATTGTTTGGTGATAGTAAAGATCAAAACCTTGACGCAAAATTGCTCGGCAGTATGGTGGAGCCTGCGGTCATCGAACATGCACTATGGCAACGTTTATACGGCGAGGATGTCAGTGACTACCTAACCATTATCGCTAGGCAAAAAGTTGTCAATATGGATTGGTTGGGCGCGCAGCAAGGCTACCGCGTGACTTTAGACGATGGTACAGCAATTGAAGCGGCGCTAGTGGTTGGAGCTGATGGCCGTGGATCATTTGTGCGTCAGCAAGCAGGGATTGGACTCGATACCTTAGATTATCATCAAACCGCGATTTGCTGTGCGATCCAAACCCAAAAACCGCATCAAGCGACTGCGCGCCAAGCCATGCTACCGACGGGTACACTAGCGTTATTGCCGTTAGCCGATATTACAGATGCCGATAAGGCCAATCCACACTATTGGCAATCGATAGTTTGGACACTGCCGCGCAATCAGGCATTGGCATTGATAGAGGAAGAAGATCGTGTTATCGCAGACAAGCTGGCGGCCGCTAGTCACTATGAGCTGGGCGCTATTCAGCAAATTGAATCCATCGCCAGTTTTCCTTTGACAGCGCAACAAGCGAAAAGTTATGTCGCTGATAATTTGGTGTTGGTCGGTGACGCGGCCCATGGCGTCCATCCGCTGGCGGGTCAAGGGCTAAATCTGGGTATGCTCGATGTGAAGGCGTTAAGTGAGCAACTAGCGCATGACTTTGCTCGTAGTGGCGGTAAGTTTTGGGGCAATAATCAAACGCTGCGCACTTATGAGCGTTTACGCAGTCCGCATAATAGCCTGATGATGCACAGCTTTTCGGCGCTTAACTGGCTGTTTGCAGGGTCGCTTGCCCAAACGCGTCCCGTGCAGCAAATACGCAGTGAAGGGATGTATCGCGTTGGCAAAATAAAGCCACTGATGCGCTTGTTTGCTAAGCAGGCGAGTGGGGTTTAGCTACATGTTATATATGGATTAAACAGATAGTTAGCGTTTTACATTTTAATTAACAAAAGGAATCATAGAAACATGGAAGCTCATGCCCGAAATCTAGAACGTATATTCGATAGTACTGTCTCATATCAAATCCCACTTTTTCAACGACCTTATGTTTGGACAGAAGAAAAAAATTGGTGTCACTTATGGGATGATATCATTGATGTCTCCAATCGATATTTAGCCAGTGAAAATTGTCGCAATCATTTTTTAGGTGCTGTAGTTTTAGAACGTGACAATAATGCGACAGGTTCTATTGAAACAAGACAAGTTATAGACGGTCAACAGCGATTTACTACTTTACAGATAATGATGATTGCTATTAGAGATGTTTGTAGAAAATACGATAACAATAAGTTATATGACCGTTTTAATGACTTGGTGTGTAATAAACGTAGCAAGGTTGATTTAGACCAAGAAGCATATAAAATTTGGCCAACCAATAGTGATAGATCTGCTTTTAAGACAGTACATCACTTAAATAGCTATGATGTAGACCAGATATAGTCAGTTTAAAATAAAACTGTTATGCTTTGGACAAATATCATAAAACAATTTGGATAAATCATTCTCCATCCAGCCTTGGCGTAGAAACTTCACCTGAGCCCATTTTTTCTCACTCGAGCATA
>NZ_QQAI01000015.1:0-61497 GCF_021023115.1 Psychrobacter sp. CCUG 69069 | reverse complement strand
TTTATGGCATTTGTCTCATCGATTGATTCGTAAGATTCTTTCACACAATCTGTGCTTTGTACTCAACAAAAAACTTGGTAACCCGCCTCTTCAGTTTGAATTGCTTATTTCAAGTTGAGAGTGGGGTACTTATTATAAATATTTATTGTCTTCAAGGAGTGGTTTTATGAAACATATTGCCGATGAAAAATCTATCAAAGGTGGTCAGTACGATAAAGTACCAGAAAATTATAGTGGTACGGTTTATATCTGCCCGATGCATCCTGAGGTTAGAGATACTGAAAAGAGCGATTGTCCGATATGCGGCATGTTTCTTAAACCTGAAGACGAGGTTGCTGAATCCAACAACCATGAAGATAGTCATGCGCATTGTCATGGAGCGGATGCTAATAATAGTAATGAGGTAAATTCTGTCGAAGGCAATAAGTACGACAAGATACCGGAAAATTATAGCGGTACGGTCTATATTTGTCCTATGCATCCAGAAGTAAGAGATGTTGAAAAAAGTGACTGCCCAATATGTGGCATGTTTCTTAAACCTGAAGACGAAGTTGCTAAAGATGATAGTCACGCTAGCTGTCATGGAAAGGATACTGATAGTAGCGGAGTAAAATCTGTTAAAGGCGGTAAATACGATAAAGTACCTGCTGATTACGATGGCACGGTATATACCTGTCCTATGCATCCTGAAGTGAGAGACGTTAGAAATAGCGGTTGTCCGATATGTGGTATGGCGCTTGAGCCCGAAACGCTTACTATCGGTGAAGAGGACACCTCAGAGCTTGACGACATGACTCGTCGTTTTTGGATATGTACCGTGTTGACTGTACCGCTATTAATATATGTGATGAGCGGTATGTTTGGAGTTGACTTTAGTCAGTATGGTATACCTTCACAGGTTTTACAATGGGCTGAGTTAGTGCTCGCGACCCCTGTAGTGCTTTGGGGCGCCGCCCCGTTTTTCGTCCGTGGCTGGCAGTCTATAAAAAGCCGCAATCTAAATATGTTTACCTTGATTGCGATAGGCGTAGGCGCTGCTTATATTTTTAGTATTGTCGCGACCTTTTTTCCCGATATTTTCCCAGACAGTTTCAGAGATGCCTCTGGTCAAGTCGGAGTCTACTATGAAGCGGCAGCGGTCATTGTGACCTTGGTGCTACTGGGTCAAGTATTAGAGCTCAAAGCTAGAAGTCAAACTTCAGGTGCGATTAGAGCTTTGCTTGAGCTCGCACCACCAACCGCAAGACGTGTCGATGAAAACGGTGAAGAAGTCGAAGTCTCGCTTGATGAGGTCGTCACTGGCGATAAGCTACGGGTTAAACCAGGTGAGAAACTACCCGTAGATGGTACAGTGATCGATGGTAATAGTAATGTTGATGAATCAATGGTGACGGGTGAGCCAATCCCTGTATCAAAAGTAGCAGGAGATACAGTGACTGGTGGTACGGTAAATGGCACCGGAACGCTATTAGTCGAAGCGGTCAATGTTGGAGCAGATTCAGTATTATCTAAAATTGTACAAATGGTTGCTGAAGCCCAGCGTAGCCGCGCACCTATACAGAAATTGGTAGATCAAGTGGCGGGTTGGTTCGTACCTATTGTTATTGTCACCTCTATCATAACCTTTATTGTCTGGGCGATATTCGGCCCTGAGCCCGCTATGGCCTATGCCTTGGTTAACGCGATTGCGGTACTGATTATTGCTTGTCCTTGTGCCCTTGGTCTAGCGACGCCGATGTCCATTATGGTTGGTACCGGCAAAGGCGCGCAAAACGGCGTCCTCATCAAAAATGCTGAAGCGTTAGAGAGTATGGAAAAAGTCGATACCATTGTCGTCGACAAGACCGGAACACTGACCGCTGGTAAGCCCGAGCTTACCGCAATTGATGCGCAGGTAGGTCAAGATGAAGACGAGTTCCTCGCATTGGTAGCCTCAGTAGAAAGCGCTAGCGAGCATCCTTTAGCAGAAGCTATCGTTAGAGCAGCTCAAGAAAGATCACTCATTATTCCTAAAGCTACTGACTTTAATTCGACTACTGGCGAAGGCGTACAAGCCGTGGTCGATGGTAAGAAAGTCGCTATTGGTAACTCTAAGCTTATGGAAAGCCTAAATAGTTTTGATAATGAGCTGTCCACTAAAGCTGATGTCCGTAGAAAAGACGGTGAAACGGTAATGTTTGTGGCTATAGACGGTAAAGCTGCTGGTATTATTTCAGTTGCTGACCCTATTAAACCAAGCACTAAAGAGGCTATTTCACTGCTTCATGACGCAGGTTTAAAAGTTGTGATGCTAACCGGTGACAACGAAAAAACCGCGCAGGCAGTCGCCAATAAACTAGGTATTGATGAAGTTCATGCGGATGTTTCACCAGAGGATAAAAACCGTATCGTCAAAGAAATGCAAGACAGCGGTAAATTGGTCGCTATGGCGGGTGATGGTATCAACGACGCACCAGCGCTAGCGCAAGCTAATGTTGGTATCGCTATGGGAACCGGTACCGATGTGGCGATGGAGAGTGCGGGCATTACCCTGCTAAAAGGTGATTTAATGGGCATTGCCAAAGCTTATAAGCTTAGCCACGCCACCATGCGCAATATCAGACAGAATCTGTTTTTTGCCTTTATCTACAATGCACTTGGTGTTCCTATTGCCGCAGGTGTGCTCTATCCCATATTTGGGCTTCTGCTCAGTCCGATGATAGCAGCGGCAGCGATGAGCTTGTCGTCATTCTCGGTGATTGCTAACGCGCTGCGATTGCGCCGTTTGAAACTATAATTCTGGTACGGTAAAAAGTGTTCTAAAGCACACTGACACATACTGGTCTAAACAAGATCACAAAATATAAGGATACCGTTATGGGCAGCTTTTCTATTACACATTGGCTGATTTTATTGGTCGTAGTGGTGGTCGTATTTGGTACTGCCAAGCTTAAAAATGCAGGTAAAGATTTAGGCGGTGCGGTGAAGGGTTTTAAAGAAGCGGTCAAAGATGAAGAACCCGAGAATGCTCGCAAAAATCATGTGCTTAGCCATGAAAATAGTACGCCAGCTGCAAGTAATGATTTAAATACGCGTGTAGGTAATCAGGCTGATGATATGGAAATCAGCCCTATTTCCACTGATGACCAGCCTAAAGTATGAAGCGCGCCGCTTATAAATAGCGGCACTAAGTAGTCTATTAATATATGTGACTGTTATGTTTGATATTGGGTTTTCCGAATTACTCTTGTTTGGCGTCATTGCTTTAATCGTATTGGGCCCAGAAAAACTGCCGCAAGCCGCACGTACCGCTGGGCAATGGTATGCCAAACTGCGCCGTACAGTATCCACTCTACAATCTGAAATAGAAGCTGAGCTTGATCTAGCTGAAACACGTCAACAAATGCAAAATGAACTTGCGAAAATCCGTCAGACCGAGTCGGATATGAAGCGCGAATTAGCAGAAATGCGTGGCAGTATGCAAAAGTTTGAGCAGTCACAGAACCAAAGCCTAGACGCTTCACATCAGTCAATCACCCCTTATGATAAAGACCATCAACAGAATACTACCTCCTCGTTCATTAAACAGGAGGCGGATCAGTGAGCCTATTTAAACGGCAAAAAAGTCGACAAGAAAAAATAACAGATATAGAGTTTGAGGCGCCAACAGATACAACACAGAATAGTGAGTCTGGAGATACGTTAGGTACGCTTGGCGATATGCCTATTACCGGACATTTAATCGAGCTGCGTACGCACTTAATAAGAATATGCGTGGTCGTCTTAATTATATTCTTAGTATTGGTAGGATTTTCACGCGAGCTTTATAATCTTTTATCAGACCCATTAGTGGCGCAGTTACCCATCAATTCGATCATGATTGCCACTGATATAACGTCAAACTTTATGGCACCCATTCGCTTAACGATATTCGTCGCCGCATTTTTAGCAATGCCTTATATCCTGTATCAAATTTGGTCATTTGTAGCTTCCGGCTTATATAAAAAAGAGAAGAAAATTGCCATTCCTGTACTGCTATCTTCGATATTTCTATTTTATGCTGGTGTTGCTTTTTCCTACTTTGTCGTACTCAAAGGGGTATTGAAATTTTTTATTATGTTCGCTCCGCAGAACGTTATACCAATGACCGATATTGACAGTTATCTGAGCTTTGCCCTCAAGCTATTTATGGTGTTTGGACTGACTTTTGAGATTCCAGTGGTTACCTTATTGCTGATAATGGCCGGAATCGTTTCTACTCAAATTTTAGAAGATAAGCGTCGTTATATCATAGTCGGCTGTTTTGGGATCGCCGCGGTAGTGACACCGCCTGATGGTGTATCAATGCTGTTGTTGGCGATTCCTATGTGGCTATTATTTGAGCTGGGTTTACTCTTAGCAAAGATATTAATTAAAAATGAACGAAATAATGATTTAGTCTCAGGGAATGAAACATTAGAAAGTAGCTAGCACTACTTAAACACGCCAAGAACCTTTTTTACTTTTTACTTTTTACTTTTTACTTTTTACTTTTTACTTTTTACTTTTTACTTTTTACTTTTTACTTTTTACTTTTTACTTTTTACTTTTTACTAGAGTATGTCAGCGTGAATACTCTACTTAGCGACGGACTCTAAATGGAACACCCAACTAATAACAACGAAAAAAATGACGGTCTTGCAAATCGACTTAACCAAGAGTGCTACTGCATTACCCTTGATCGTAAAGCGCTTAATACAAGCCTTCAAGATCAATTGGTAGAAACTAGAAACAATCCAATAGGAGCGAACGAGCTTAATAAGCTTTTTTCAGCAACACCCGTGTTCGTTCCCAAAACAGAGATAGAGGCGATGGAGCGAATCGTCAGGGCTATCGAGTCAGCTGCCGAACTGCCATTGTATCAAGAGCAAGTGCTGTCGTGGGCACCAGAAATAGCTGCTTTCGACCCAGGCCCAATAGGGGCCCTCATGGGTTATGACTTTCACTTGGGTAGCGATGGACCTCAGCTCATCGAGGTCAATACTAATGCCGGTGGCGCATTTCTGAATGTGTTGCTCGCTCGCGCACAAAAACGCTGTTGCAACCCCTCAGAGCAAAGCGCTGCAACCAATCAAATGCTAGATAGGTTCGAGGAAGCAGTGTTTGACATGTTCAAACAGGAGTGGCAGCGACAGTCCGCTGTTGCTATGCCCAATCGGATAGCCATTGTGGACAATGACCCCGAGAGTCAGTTCATGTTCTTAGAGTTTGAGTTAGCCTGTCAACTGCTCCAAGCTAGAGGTATTGATACTGTGATACTTGATCCCTCTGAACTCGAGTATATCGACGGTACGTTAACAGCTCATGGCCAGAAAATCGATATGATTTACAATCGGCTTGTCGACTTTGCATTTGAGGACCCTGACCATGTATTGCTTAAGCAGGCTTATTTAGAGGGTGCTGTGGTAGTGACACCCAATCCCCGCGTACATGCTATGTTGGCCAATAAGCAAAACCTGACATTGCTATCAGACTCCCAAATATTGCGCTCTTGGGGTCTGGATGAGGCTGCAGTGGAGTGCCTCGAAAGGTCTGTACCGAGGACTAAGATTGTATCAAGAGACGATGCAGCAGAGTTGTGGCTTACTCGGCGGCAACTGTTTTTTAAGCCAGTTGCTGGTCATGGAAGCAAAGGCGTTTATCGCGGTAGCAAACTGACTCGACGCGTCTTCGAAAACATTCTGGATGAAGATTATATCGCACAGACCTTTGTCCCTGCAGGAGAGAGATCACTCAAAATTGATGACATCGTAACAACAAGAAAGGTAGATATACGTCTTTATACGTATGGCGGAAAACTGTTACTACCTGCTGCGCGTGTGTATCAAGGTCAGGTGACTAACTTCCGTACGCCAGGCGGTGGATTCGCGCCTGTCTTTCAGGTGTGATCGTCTAGGTCTTATTTAGATGGCATTAGGCTGTTATAAGTCCGGTTAACTAATTGGTGGTGTGTCAAAAAGTATGCTGATTAAAACTTGAACAATTTTTGAAGCCTTGAAAGCCCTATAGAATCAGAGAACTTAGCATAGATTTCTTATTGACTTCTATCGCCAGCATACTTTTTAGAACACCACCAGATATCCATATAGCGTCTGATTATATTCAAAGTTTATTTGGTAATATCCAATCGCTAATTGAATCAAATGATATTGTAGAAATCAAAAAAATATAGCTGTATTCGGAGTTATGATGAAGTATTCTTCAAATTAACATAGAGACTTAGAAAGCTAACATAAAAATGGGAGCTCTAAGCTCCTATTTTTTGAGTGAACCGTACCGGGTTTGGAGACCCTCCGACATAGTGTCGTCTAGCCCTGCTTTAACACCCGATAAACCGTAGCTACCCCAACACCAACCGCCTTAGCGATCTCCTCTTTTGTCATATTGTTTTGACTGGCTAATTCTTTAATACGATTGTGTTTCGTTGTATTAGGCTTCTTACCAGTGGGCTTATAACCACTGTTCGCCAACCCCTGCTTAATACGCTCTCTACGCTTATCGTTATCAAGCTTTGCCATCGTTGCTAATAAGTCGATCAGCATATGGTTAATCACTGTTAGGATCTCACCTGTCATGCCTTTACTTACCGTATGCGTAGTTGGTAGATCAGCCACCACCAATCGCAAGCCCTTGTCTTTGATGCGCTGCTTTAGAATTGCAAAATCATCTTGAGATAGCCTGCTTAATCTATCCACACTTTCGACCAACAGAATATCGCCTTCCTCAGCGTCATTGAGTAACAGAGTGAGTACTGGTCTATCAAGCTTCGTACCACTGAAATGCTCAACGTACTCAACATGCTTATCATCATAGCTTTGGCTAAAGCTAATCAAGTCAGACAAGGCTCTCTTAGCGTCTTGATCCTTAGTACTGGCTCTCACATAAATACGAACAGTCATAACGCCACCCCTATCACTTAGACTTAATAATTAATGTTCATTGATAATAGACAGATATTACTATCATTTAATATTAGAAACAAGTCTACTGATAGATAAATTATCGTTTAGAGGATTTACGTTTTAGGTATAGGCTAATGATAGGAAAAAAGCACAGCAGCCAGTCTTATAATTCAAAAGTCTGTTATAGATGGTTCCATGCTAACAGTCTGCTTTAAGTAGTCTGTTAATATGTTTGAAGGGTGAAATAACTGGTTCCGCTAAGGTATAGCTTTTGAAACCATTTTTCTTTATATTGTCACTTAGACAGGCTGGGCATTTGATGTATAGTGTCATTTGCATTTCACTATTTATCAATTTCTCAGCCTGTTTTTTTCCAGCCTACTTTTTGAACCACCACCCGGATATAAATGTAGCTATGAATAAAACAACTTTTAAAATATCGAAGATGGACTGCCCTTCGGAGGAAAACCTAATCCGAATGAAATTAGAGGGCCACTCGAATATTGAACATCTTGAGTTCGACATTCCTAACCGTCAATTAACTGTGTTTCATCATGACAATATAGAAGGGATAGAGACTGCTATTCATGACCTAAAATTAGGAGACACCCTACTCTCGACCGAAACCATTGACCCCTCTGATCCCAACAATAATTTTAAAATTGATGCTGATTCTAGTCACAAAAAAGATGCTGAGCAAAGAAAGCTACTATGGATAGTGCTGGTCATTAACTTTGCTTTCTTTATTATTGAAATGAGCACGGGACTGATTTCTCGTTCGATGGGGTTGGTCGCCGACAGCTTAGATATGTTAGCAGATAGCTTCGTGTACGGAATTAGCTTATTTGCGGTCGGTGGAACGGTCATTAAGAAAAAACGGATTGCTAGAATTGCCGGATATTTTCAAATTACGCTAGCGATTCTTGGTTTTTTAGAAGTACTAAGACGTTTCTTTGGCAATGAGCAGTTACCTGACTTTTCTACCATGATAGTCATATCGATTCTTGCGCTAATTGCAAACTCGATTTGCCTCTATTTACTACAAAAATCGAAAAGCAAAGAAGAAGCCCATATGCAAGCCAGTATGATTTTCACTTCAAACGATGTGATTATCAATTTAGGGGTAATTGTTGCAGGGATTTTGGTTAATTGGTTACACTCTAGTACGCCTGATTTGATTATTGGTAGCATCGTATTTGCTTTAGTTATTCAGGGCGCCTTTAGAATATTGAAGTTGAGTAAGTAGCCAAGCCTAATAACTGAAGCAAATAGCTCAAGTAAGTAGCTTAATTAAACCGCTAAGTGTAAAGTAACTGGGTTTGAAGCAAATAAACATCATAAGGATATGAGACCTCAAGCAATGATTGAACAAACTTTAAATCTAGTCACCACCAAAGACCATCAGCAAGTTGCCGTTTGGCGAATAATAGATGATGAAGTCTTTGATAAGAATCTGGGAGACCTTCCTAAATTTTGTGTAAGTATTTAATCTAAACGTCAGTTACACAGAATCTGGGATGGTCTCTTCAAGTCCTCACTAGGGAACCGCGCATTCTGCGCATAAAGGTACATTATGGTAAATGGTTTTAGATAGAATGATTCGGTTTCATTGGATCCATTGGGGCATAGCCTGTTGATAAGTTATTAAGACAATTAGTTGTTACGAACAGGTTTGTACAATTGAGCCTTGAAACTTTATAATGCTCAATGAAATCATGAGGTAAAATGTGTTGTGATCACGGGCAATAAGAAATTACCTCACGAGAAAAGTATACAGTCCAATTAAGGTTATTGAATGAAACAATATCTAGATTTATGTCAACGTATAGTTGATGAGGGTGTATGGGTCGAGAATGAACGGACTGGAAAACGCTGCTTAACCGTTATTAATGCTGATTTAAACTACAATGTAGGAGCTAATGAGTTTCCCTTAGTAACTACTCGAAAGAGTTATTGGAAAGCAGCTATCGCAGAATTATTAGGGTATCTACGTGGTTATGATAGCGCAGCTCAGTTTCGAGCTATTGGATGTAATACATGGAACGCTAATGCCAATGAAAATGAAGCTTGGTTAGCTAATCCTTATCGTAAAGGTGAGGATGATATGGGCCGAGTATATGGTGTACAGGGCCGCAGGTGGCGTAATTCAGTAGGAGAGGAGTTTGACCAGCTTCGTAAGATTTATGATAACTTGCGGAACGGTATTGATGATCGAGGTGAAATCCTAACTTTCTATAATCCAGGTGAGTTTCATATGGGATGTTTACGTCCTTGTATGCATACTCATACATTTTCGTTGTTAGGTGGCAAGCTTTATTTGACTTCATCACAACGTTCCTGTGATGTGCCATTAGGTCAAAATTTCAATCAAGTCCAGGTTTTTACTTTATTGGCTTTAATGGCTCAAATTACGGGGCATGAGGCTGGAAAAGCTTATCACAAGATTGTAAATGCACATATATATGAAGACCAATTAGAGTTAATGCGTGATGTGCAATTAAAACGCGAACCGTATCCAGCCCCTAAACTTCACATTAACCCTGAAATTAAGTCTCTCGAAGATATTGAGACATGGGTAACATTGGACGATTTTGAAGTGGAAGGGTATCAGTATCATGAGTCTATCGCGTATCCATTCTCAGTTTGATACAAATATAAATTAAAAGTTAAGAAAGATGATAAATTTCTGTTAGGCATAAAGTATTAATATATGTGATTTATGCTATAAGGTATATATTTGTTAGCTAAGCTCTTGCTAGCTTTTAAGTACAAGGAAATTAAGTTTATACTTTTTATAGCATAGGTAGTTTTCGATAGATTAGTGCATCAGCTGGTTCGGTGTTGCATCTTTTAAAGCTAACATTTGTCTCAGTTTTTTAATCTCCTGTCTAGCTTCTAATAACGACCTTTTATCTGTATCAGATTGTGTTTTATAATAATCTCGTGACTCTCTCATTTTTTGTAACCGTTTATCTGAGTGTTGAGTGACTCTTTTTATATCTTGATATTCATTAAACCAGTAGATAACCTCATTTTGTGCTTGAATCATTTTTGCTTCAAGCGCATTCTTAACATCAGCGTTATCTATAGCTTTTTTTTCTTTACGCGATTTCTCTTCAGCTTTTCTGATATCTTTGATCTGATTTAGCTTTTGGACAGGCCAACCACGGTTTGTAATAGTATTTCGATGAATACCAGTCATCTTCGAAAGTTGCGCTATAGTGGGTTTTAGTTTTTTATTATTTTCAAGATCTATTAGGGCAATATTTAGAGCAGAAGTTATTGCTTCATAGTCGTCATTATTTTTTTGATCATAAGCTTCATTACTCATAGTTCGATTGCCTCACCAAGATTTTCCAATACCATTTTGGCCTCGTTCATTGCTGATAGAATTTGCTCTCGATTGTCTGAATATTCTGGTTTATTGAGGTTGGTTTTATTTAACATGTAAACTTCACGCCATTTAGGAGCATGCTTAGTAGTTACAACGGCTTGTTTGCATCGAGCTGGGTTACAACGCAGTGAACCAATACATGGTAGGCTTGAGTCATACTCTTCTGCTCTACCACCATAGCAAAGCCCTTGTCCCATATAGACCATGGCAACCCCTTGATCTACCATAGCCTCATAAATCTCATCCTCTGTGTATCCTTCAGCCATATATCCACTAAACGTCTTGATCAGACCTTTTTTATGCTCACTCGCTTTACCACCATAATATGTACCATTTGGATTATGGGCAGTTTTAATAGCATCTAATTCAGCTGCTCGGCGCAGTGATTTCGTATCACCTTTTCGGTTGCCGTCTTTTGACAGCATCTCACCTATATCACCGTAGCCTAACGTAACTGACGAGGTGGCGCCAGTAGATGTGTACTTAGAGATGCTCTCTACAAAATGTTTCAATTGAAACGATATAAGAGGCAATCCAACTTCAGCCTTAAACAATTGATATGTTAATGTGTGTCTTAACATATATGGATTGAATTTTAGTTCTTTAGCAACTTTTTCGCCTAAGAGTTGGCTAATAAAGTTATTCATTTGATACACGATACCAGTACTAGTCATTGACTGGGGGGAGTTATCAGGTTTAACAGTATCTACATTAGAAATTAAGTAGGGCGACGCCTTAATTTTTGAGATATACGAAGCTGCTAATACTGCATCCTTAACAATTGGTATAGCTACCCATCTGTCGTCAAACAAACCTGTACTAACTTCATCTTTATGCTTTTTGACCGTACTTTCAATCAGCCAGACGGAGTCACTTTGAATTAAGCACGAACAATCCTGAACTCTTATTTCTGATAGTTCAGATGGTCTCATACCTGTATATTGACCCACTAAATACGCGCAGGCATACGCTACGAGGTTAAAGTATTCTCTAAGATTATCTAACTTGTAACCACGTTTTTTCAATGCGTTACGTAAAGTTCGTCCACCCATGACACTAGAGTCTTTTTTGAGCATCCAATCATAGGGTTCAATTATGTTTGTAATGAAACTTGAAGGATAGCCTTTAGTTCCTAATCTCATAGCAATATAAGCATTTAAAATTTCGTGGGTTACTCCTTCTTCGTTTGCCCATGAAACGTGGTTGCTTGTATTAAATCTTTCTAAGGAGTTAGGATCTGATATCTTTGCTGAAGCTCCTATAGCGTTTAAAAAGTCCACTATGATAAAGGAAGCCATTTTCGAGAGAGATTCAAATACCAGATCTGGCAGTACTTGTTCTTTTTTCGAAGTATTAGTATTAGCAAGTCTCTTCCATTTCAGGCTATTTAACTCTACATAAGCGATAGGTTTTTCAAATACATACTGAACCGACGCTGGACTGCGTAGATATTTGAAAAATTTATCTAGCTCTACACCTTTTACGCGATCATAGTTTTCAGCAGCTTTGGAATACAGTTCGGGTGTTATATCGGAGAGTGTTCTGATTTTTTCCTGAACAAACTCATAGCCTAGCTCATGAGATGCCTGTTTAAATATTTCATTAATAAACGTTAATCCATTTTCAAAAATTGTAATTAAAGAGTTTGCTTTTAAGACTTTTTTTGTTCGACTTTGGCCTTCCTTACTTTGAAGCTTGAAAATCGAATTGTTTAGCAGAGCCAACTCCAATATAACTTTAATTTCTGTTAAAACGAATATTGGGATCTCTGTATACTTTGAAAAATTAATGCGGAGCTTTGCTCCCTGGACATTTTGTGCAGCATTAGGATAGTCGTTATTAAAATTCCAACACATGTCAGAAAACTTTGATAATTTCGATACAGGTTTGTCCATAAGGTACGTCACATACTCTATGTCATCTGTGTAATTATTTTGAAGGTGTCTCTTCTTTTGAACTGTAGCATGGTCTAGAGCATCTAAAACATATAAACGATGTTCTGCAAAACCTGTTAATACATTCAGCTTTTTTTCATAGTCCATTAGATTACTCCATCAACTAGTGTGGTCGTTTCAATGTATTCTGCTAAACGCCGTCCATTTTCTAATTCTTCTAAGGAAAAATTAGATAGTTCAGGTTCTGTAATACCTTTTATCAGTTCTAAATTCTCTGAAATAACATGCCCATAGGGTGTATCCATGACACGGGAGTGCTCTTTCAAAAGCGTATAGTCACGCGGTAATCCCCCCAATAAATAAGAACACTTACAAATAGAGATTAACTGCTAAAATACACCAGCAGGAGAATCCTATGAAAAAGACACGCTTTAGCGACAACCAAATCGTCAACATCCTAAAACAAGCCGAACAAGGCGTCCCTATTACCGAGCTCTGCCGTGAGCATAACATCAGCCAAAGCACCTTCTACAACTGGCGATCTAAATATGGTGGTATGGACGCCACACTTATCAGCCGTCTTAAAGAGCTTGAAGTTGAAAATGCCCGCTTAAAGAAGATGTACGCTGATGAATGTCTTAAATCCGACATCCTACAGGATGCTATGTCAAAAAAGTGGTAGCGCCCCAAAGGCGCAAAGCGTTGGTTTGTCACTACATTGAAGATCGTAGCATTAGCATACGCCGTGCTTGCCGTATCTTTAACATCAGCGTCACCTGTTATTATCACAAGTCGGTGGTAACAGATGAGAACCAGCAAATAGCGGACTTACTTATCAAACTGACTGATGAGAACAAGAACTGGGGCTTTGGCTTGTGCTTTTTAACCTTGCGTAATGTGCTAGGACTGCCGTACAACCATAAGCGGGTATATCGCATCTACTGCGAGCTTGAACTCAACCTTAGAATCAAGCCTAAGCGTCGCATTAAACGTGCTAAACCAATACCATTAGCAGTACCTGATAGGATTAACCAAAGCTGGAGCATGGACTTTATGCACGACGGCTTAACTGATGGCCGCGGCTTTAGACTGTTCAATGTCATTGATGATTACAACCGTGAGGCACTCACCGTTGAAGTCGACTTCTCGCTACCGGCCGGGAGGGTCATACGCAGTCTTAATCAGCTTATTGAGTACCGAGGCAAACCTGTGCAGATAAGATGCGATAACGGCCCTGAATACATCAGCAATGCGCTCAAAGACTGGGTTGAACAGCAAGGTATCATCTTAAGCTATATTGAACCTGGCAATCCACAGCAAAATGCGTATGTAGAGCGCTTTAACAGAACCATGAGATATGATTGGTTAAATCAGGAGCTGTTTGATAATCTAGAGCAGGTACGCGCACAAGCAGAAAACTGGTTATACCATTATAATCATAAGCGCCCAAACATGGGCAATGGCGGTTTTACACCGATACAGAAACTCAATCAGGCAGCTTAATTCTATTTATTAGGTGTCTTAAGTTTGGGAGGGTTACCCTCGTTATTACTTTGGTTGCCATTGATCATAAAAAATGCTCTTTAATTACTGCCGACAGCGCCTACTAACTGAGCGAATTATCGTTATAAACACTGTCATTGTTAAAAGTATTGCTAGGGTAGGTGTTTGTCACCATTTGCCCTATTGTTCAAGTTATCACTGTCGGTATTGAAGCAACCGTCTTAATAAGCAGCTTGCTTGCCCCAATCATAGATACCGCGTTTGTAAGCGTAACCGACCAAGAACAGACCAATAATAATCATCGGGGCGCTCAAAATTTGTCCTTTGGTCATCCAACCTAACAAAATGAATCCTTGGTCGACATCCGGCTGACGGAAGAACTCGATGATAAAGCGGCTAAAACCGTAACCCAACATGAAAACACCAGTGACTGCCATACGAGGACGAGGTTTTGAGGAATACCACCACAAAAAGAGAAACAGTAGCAGCCCTTCGGCAAAAGCTTCATACAACTGTGACGGGTGGCGCGGCAGTAGATACTGTCCATTGACCTCAATCATAATATCTTGCAGCTCAGGATTGGCCTGTAGTAGCTGCATATCAAAGCCCGCCGCCTGAGGAAAGTAAGTGAGCCAATTATAACCGCCATCAGAGACGCGGCCCCACAGCTCACCATTGATATAGTTACCAATACGGCCAAACAACAGACCAGTCGGTACGCAAGGGACGATAAAATCAAGCACCTGAAAGGGTGTCTTTTTATACTTGCGGGCAAAATACAGCATACCAAGCATGACACCGATGAGGCCACCATGAAATGACATACCACCTTCCCAGACCTTGAATAGATAAGCGGGATTTTCTAGCAGCTCGCTGAATTGATAAAACAACACATAGCCGACCCGGCCCCCTAAAATGACACCCAGTGCCCCAAAAAACACCAAGTCCGAGACCATGTCTGTAGACCAGTTGTCGCGTTTGGTGCTGCGATACCATGCCAAACCATAAGCGGCAGCAAATGCCAGTAAATACATCAGTCCATACCAATGGACTTCGACGGGTCCAAGTGCTAGGGCGACAGGATCGTACTGAGGATGAATCATCATAAGGGCATCATAATATTGATAATAAAGTGCTGACTATAATAGCAAATTTCATCCGCCGGGCATACACAATTGCGAGGCGGCAGTCACAGGAGGTTGGTAAGATGAGACATCGTTTCTAACCGTACTTTATTTGTTTTATGGTGAATTGACGCTAGATGACAGCCTAGGACAAATATGCCATCTTTAACGCTATCGGGCTGCCACTATCACGTGAGCGTGACCGAGTGGGGTTAAATGGCGACCAACTCTTGCACGTTGTTTGCTAGCATACTATCGCCTGTCCCCTGCGACACTACCTGCCCGCGCGACAGTACGGTGTAGTTGTCAGCAAGCTCCTCGGCAAACTCGTAGAACTGCTCGACCAATACAACGGCCATGTCGCCTTGATTGGCCAAATCGCGCAGGACGCGGCCAATATCTTTGATGATAGATGGTTGAATGCCTTCAGTCGGCTCATCTAAAATCAGTACGGCCGGCTCAGAGGCTAGCGCACGAGCGATAGCCAGTTGCTGCTGCTGACCCCCTGATAAATCTCCGCCGCGACGATGTTTCATTTCATCGAGTACGGGAAAAATGTCATACAGATGCTTGGGTACTTGCCGCGCTTTGCTACGTGAAAACTTGGCCATACCAATCAAAATGTTTTCTTCGACCGTCAATGTCGAAAAGATATCGCGCCCTTGCGGAACGTACGCTAGGCCTTCCCGTACGCGCTGCTCAGATGATAGTTTGCTGATGTCTTTGTCATTGAGTAAAATTTGTCCTGACTTGATTGGCAATATGCCCATCAGACATTTAAGCAGCGTGGTTTTGCCTACACCATTGCGTCCAAGCACCACACTACATTCGCCCACAGGCGCCGTAAACGAGACATCGCGTAAAATATGACTGCCGCCGTAATATTGGTTGATGGCATTAACTTGTAACATAATTGTCTCCTAACCTCGAATTGTTTTGTGGTTTATCGACCTAAATAGGACTCAATCACCGCTTCGTTGGCTTGTACCTCAGCTAACGTACCTTCAGCCAAAATAGCCCCTTGCGCCAATACCGTGACTTTTTCGCTAATGGCATCGATAAAGGTCATGTCATGCTCGACCACGATCAGCGTATGGTTTTGTTTGAGGCGCAGGCACAGCTCAGCGGTGTGCTCGGTTTCGGCATCGGTCATACCCGCCACAGGCTCATCAAGCAAAATAAGTTTAGGGCTTTGCATAAGGAGCATGCCAATCTCAAGCCACTGCTTTTGCCCGTGTGAGAGCAAGCCAGCAGGTTTGTTTATGCTGTCCGTTAAGCGGATTTGCTGTAGGGTAGCATCAAGGGTATTGCGAGTGTCGGCATCGAGTTTATTAAACAAGCTTTTGACGACGCGCTTGTCTTTGGGTGCGGCAAGCAACAAATTGTCCATCACCGTAAAGTTTTCGAACACGGTGGGTTTTTGAAATTTACGGCCAATGCCAGCCTCGGCGATCTCTTCGGTCGATAAGCTGGCAAGGTTGTGGGTTTGACCAAAAAACACGCTGCCCTTAGTGGGGCGAGTTTTACCGGTAATGACGTCCATCAGCGTGGTTTTGCCCGCGCCATTGGGGCCAATGATGCAGCGCAGCTCACCCTCTTCAATGTAGAGTGACAAATTATTAAGAGCCCGAAACGAATCAAACCAAACACTCACCTCTTCTAAGTACAGAGCAATGCCGTGGCTAAAATCCACCTCTGCTGATTTTGGGTGACTGAGGCCATCACCGCCATGCGTACGTCCATATTCATTGGTTGGATTAGATGGCTTGCCATTAGCGCTAAGGGTATTATTTAATGACTCACTTTTTGGCGTGACACGAGAAGGCGGCTTGGACGATAGTGATTTATGATTTAGCATTATTGCTTCTCCTTTTTAAAGCGGTCGAACAAGCCCATAATACCGTTGGGTAAGAACAGGGTGACCACCACGAATAGCCCGCCTAGTATCAGTAGCCAAAACTCAGGATAGGCAACCGTAAAGTAGGTCTTGACCGAATTGACCACACCGGTGCCTAAAATGGCGCCAATCAGTTTGCCTCTACCGCCCGTTGCCACCCAGACCGCCATTTCAATGGAGTTCACAGGGTTCATCTCGCTCGGATTGATGATCCCCACTTGCGGTACATAGAGCGCGCCTGCGATACCTGCAATGACGGCGGATAATACCCAAGCAGACAGCTTGTACCATAGCGTGCGATACCCCAAGTATTGGAGGCGGTTTTCGCTATCACGAATGGCGCCCAGCACTCGGCCATAAGGCTGGTTCATCAAATAGCGTAGGCCCATGTAGGACAGCAAAAGCGCGACGGCAGTAACAAAGCACAGCAAGGCGCGGGTTGAAGCCGCTGTAATGTCATAGCCAAGGAGCGTGGTAAAACCCGTAAAGCCATTGTTGCCGCCAAAGCCCGTTTCGTTACGGAAGAATAGTAAGGCTGCGGCGTACACCATCGCTTGGGTGATGATCGAAAAATACACGCCTTTGATTTTGGAGCGAAAGGCAAAGAAGCCAAAAATAAAAGCGATCAAACCTGGCACCAGTACCACTAGTGCCATGGCCCACCAAAAGTTTTGGGTGCCCGCCCAGTACCAAGGCATTTCAGTCCAGCTCAAAAAGCGCATAAAATCGGGCAAGGCGTCGCCCGCCGTTTCGCGTGTTAAGTACATGCCAAACGCATAACCACCCAAGGCAAAGTACAAACCGTGGCCCAAACTCAAAATACCGGCGTAGCCCCATACGAGATCTAACGCTAAGGCCACCATGGCCAATGCCATGATTTTGCCAATGAGCGTGATCCAGTAGGCGGATAGGTAAAAAGGGGAGGTCTCTGGCATCAAGTGTAGCCAAGGCATTAACAATAGTATGGCAAAGCACACACCAATCAAAATGGCGCTACGCGGTGTATCAGACAGTAATTTGGTCAATATCATAGCGGTCTCCTTATTCGACAAAGCGGCCTTTGAGTGCAAATAAACCTTGTGGCCGTTTCTGAATAAACAGAATCACAAGAACCAACAACACAATTTTAGCCAATACAGCGCCAATACCAATCTCGAGTACTGTGCCGCTGATACCAAGCCCTAAGGCGGCCAATACCGCGCCCCACACTTGTCCGACACCCCCCACAACCACGACCAAAAACGTATCGATAATATAAGTTTGACCCAAATCTGGACCCACATTGCCTACTTGAGCCAAAGCACAGCCAGCCATGCCAGCCAGACCAGAACCCAAACCAAATGCCATCATATCGATACGGGCGGAGCGGATACCGACAGCACGCGCCATTTGGCGATTTTGAGTGACTGCTCGTATAAACAAACCAAAGCGGGTTTTGTTAAGTAAATACACCAAGAGCGCCACGATAATGATAGTAAACACGATGATGGCAATACGGTTGTAAGGGAGTACAAGGCTTGATGACACTTGATAAGCGCCGCTGAGCCACGCCACGTTACTGACTTCCACGTTTTGCGCACCAAAAATCATCCGTACCAATTGCATCAAAATCAGACTCACCCCAAAGGTCGCCAATAAAGTCTCTAGCTCACGGCCATATAATGGACGAATCACAATACGCTCAATAACCATGCCGATGATAGCGCTGACCATAAAAGCCGCTGGAATAGCGGCAAGTAAATACCAACCTGCCATATCTGGCATATAAGCTTGAAATAAGTTTTGCACCATATAAGTGGTGTACGCACCAATCATAATCAGCTCACCGTGCGCCATATTAATCACGCCCAGCAAACCAAAGGTAATGGCAAGACCAAGCGCCGCCAGCAGTAAAATACTGGCGGTACTCATACCCGTAAAGATATGACCGGTCCATGTGCTTATTTGGATACGGCGCGCCACGCTATCTCTGGCATCGATAAGGGCCGCTTCGAGCGTGGGGTTTACATTATCATTGGCAAGGGCCGACTGCATATCAACCAATACCTGCGGGCTGTCGCTGTCAGCAAGCACAGACAGCGCCGCAATTTGCATTGGTAGATCGCCGTTTTTGAAGTTAATACGCGCTTGCAATGCGGCCAGTGCTTTTTTGACTTTAGCATTGTCCTCGGTAGCCGCTGCCGCTGTAATAATGGCGGGATCTACTTGGTCAATATTGTCAGCCAAAATCGCCACGGCTTGTAGACGCTGTGCGGGTTTGTCAGATTCTAGCTTGACCTTGGCGCGCCCAAAAATAAGCGCCGAGCGGAGCGCATTGGTCAGGGTGATTGGTGCTAAGTCACTTGGCCAATCTGCCGTCTCTTTTTTATCAGGATAAGTAAACAGCTGATCATCGGCATTGAGCAAATAAGTTTTTCCACCGTTACCTTGATATAGCTCGTCATTTTCAATGAACGCCACCAAATTATCCAGGCTCTCAACCGAACCTGGCCAGTGACTTAGCATGGCTTGCCGCTGACCAAAATCACCCGCCACAAACTGCTCGATAGCGTCCCCTGAGGCCGCAGTCGAGGGCAGGCTGGTTGGTGCTGATTCTGGCGTGATGAGCGATTGCTCATGCTGAGTTTGCAGGGTGTCACTGGGCGTATTTAGCGCAGATGCTGTCACTGCTACCGTATTTGCTTGGTTGGCCATTTCGCTGCTGTGCGTATGCTCGGTTTGGCTCTCATGAGCATGAGCCACCGTGACCGTACTGAGTATTACTAACCACAATAGCTGTCGTGGCAGCCACTGCGTAAAAACAGATGACTGGCTTATTTTTTCATTGATGCTGGTGTTATGAATGGAGGCGCGCCGATAGGGTGTGGCGCCTGTGGTAGGATGTAAAGTATGGCGCTGCATGTGTGGCTCCCTGTTTTTCACAGACAACAAACCCTCAGCCTTTACTACGTGGTGTATCAAATAGTAAAGATATGGTTAAGGTTTGAAGGCCTGTAAATGGTTGAAAATAAATGTGGAGAGTCGGCACGAGGACGGTTACTGATGTGATGTCTATCTGTGCGTTTCTCGCCCATATGCTTGTCAGCACAATTTATTTGGGGATATACTCACTCCATGGCTGCGCTCGGATGACCTCTGGCGTTTTAAAAATGGTGTCAAACTGACCATCCGCTCGTATTTGACCAATCATGACAGGCTTCCACAAATGATGGTTTTCCTCATCCATTTTCAATGTGTATCCTGACGGAGCGTCAAATGTTTGCCCAGCCATGCTGATGCGCACTTTATCAACATCGGTAGTACCAGCGTCTTCAACCGCTTGTTTCCACATGTTGATACCGACATAGGTGGCTTCCATCGGGTCATTGGTCACCACTTTGTCAGCGTTCGGTAGGTTATGGTCTATGGCATATTGTTTATAGCGTTTGGTGAAGTCGCTATTGGTTGGGTTTTTGATCGACATAAAGTAGTTCCATGCCGCCAAATGTCCTTGTAGTAAGCTGGTATCAATGCCGCGCAGCTCTTCTTCGCCCACAGAGAACGCCATGACTGGGATATCTGAGGCTTTGATCCCTTGATTGGCAAGTTCACGATAAAACGGCACGTTTGAGTCGCCATTGATGGTAGAGATTACCGCTGTCTTCTTGCCCGTTGAGAATTTTTTAATGTTGGACACGATGGTTTGATAGTTACTGAAGCCAAATGGCGTGTACTCTTCCATGATGTCTTCATCAGCCACGCCTTTTGACTTTAAAAACGCCTTTAAAATCTGGTTGGTGGTACGTGGATAGACGTAATCAGTACCCAGCAATACAAAACGCTCAGCGCCGCCGCCTTCCTCACTCATTAAATACTCTACCGCTGGAATGGCTTGCTGGTTTGGCGCAGCCCCAGTATAAAAAATGTTTTCTGATTGCTCTTGACCCTCATACTGTACGGGATAAAACATCAAGCCATTTAGTTCCTCAACCACTGGCAGTACGGACTTGCGTGATACCGATGTCCAACCGCCAAAAATCACATCGACTCTGTCTTGTGTTAATAGCTGACGGGCTTTTTCAGCAAATAAGGGCCAATCAGAGGCAGGGTCAACGACCACAGGTTCTAGTTGTTTACCAAGTACGCCGCCATTGGCATTGATCTCATCAATGGTCATTAGCGCAGTGTCTTTTAAAGAGGTTTCAGAGATGGCCATGGTGCCAGACAGCGAGTGTAAGATGCCTACTTTGATTGTGTCGCCGTCAGCCACAGGGACGGTTGTGGTTTCTGTCGTTGTCTCTGTTGTCGCAGTCTCAGCAGGCTTTTGACAGCCAGCGAGACTCAAGCTACCAACGACGGCAATGGCTAATAGCGAAAAGTGTGATTTCATTTTGCCGTGGAAATGAGCGTTAATAAATTGAGGATTGGCTAGCATGGGTAACGAAAACATGGACATCTCCTAAATAAACACAAAGATAAATACTGCTCCTGAACACTAATTAAGAGTTCAAGTTCCATGCCAAGTCAAAAAGTCCCCTAATCGAGTAATAGTTGAGCAATAATCAAATATTATCGGCTATTTTCCTTAATTTAGTGCATGACTGTGCATAAGTTGCACCATAAAGGTGAGAATAAAAAAGGTTGGTGCAGCAAGATAGAAGGGCTGAATTACAGATATAAAGACATTTATTGCTAAAAATCGCCAAAACGGCTACGGTGATATCGTTAAGGCATGCGTGATTCTGGACGGTTATAGGTTTTTAATTTTATATAACAGTCCATTTGCGTTAATCCATTGTGGTTTTTGTTTTTTAGAGATGAGCAAATAAAATCTAAAACGAGGATTGTTACTCGTGTCAGAGTGCCTACGTGTCTACGCGTTGAATGATTCTACAAAAGGAGTGTTATGTGTATTGTCGCCATTGCTTGGCAGTTGTTTGATGAGCTGCCATTGGTACTACTGTCAAACCGCGATGAGTTTTTACAGCGTCCAACTGAAAGGTTGCACCAGTGGCCCGACCAGCCAATCTATGCTGGGCGTGACAGCCAAAGCGGTGGTACTTGGTTGGGGGTTCACCAAGAGCAAAGTGCAGATTTTCACCAACAGAACGGACGCTGGGCTGCGGTATTGAACTTTCGTGATGGCGTACAGGCAGGTTCGAACGAACGTTCGC
This sequence comes from Psychrobacter sp. CCUG 69069, assembly GCF_021023115.1. NCBI lineage: Bacteria > Pseudomonadati > Pseudomonadota > Gammaproteobacteria > Moraxellales > Moraxellaceae > Psychrobacter > Psychrobacter sp. CCUG 69069. Next base: position 39,611 of record NZ_QQAI01000015.1, on the reverse strand, counting down.
GCGGTGAGCTGGTAACGCGTTTTTTGACCAGCAATATAAGCCCAATGACGTTTGCGCGGCAGGTGAGCTTACAAGACTATGCGGGCTTCAATCTTATCGTTGGTGACGCCGCCCAAGCGGTCATCGTCAATAATCGCGGCCATGCACCCACGCCACTATATACCGGACTGCACGTTCTCTCCAACGGCCAACCAGAAGAAAGCTGGTTTAAAACCGAGCGTTTACGAGCACGGTTACGGCAAGAAGTGTTGCCGTTGATTGCAGAGAACAGCTCGCCTGCGCACTGGCAACAGGCGGCCTTCAATGTGTTATCAGACAACACACAAGCGCCAGCGGACAAACTGCCCAATACGGGCGTAGCTGTTGAGATTGAGCAGGTACTGTCTTCTGTTTATATCGAGCCTGTTGCTTTTGGCAGTAAGGATCAGAACACACCAACTTATGGGACGCGTACCCAAAGTATTTTAACGTTGCATAAAGACAGGAAAAAAGACGCCACCGTTACTGCGGGGATTACCAGTAGAGAGTGTCATCATGATGCAAAACGATGATAAAACTTGCTCATAAAAAATACCCACGATAATGGCTAAAATCTCTAGCGATTATCGTGGGTATCTATTATTGTGTTATCAACCGAGTATTGTTGTGTTATCAACCGAGCGATCTTCACACCAACAAATGATTGTCTTGTTCAGGAATGATCAGCTCTTGTTTTAGAGGAAGCTCGCGCACCAACTCTTGCAAAGCACGACGATAGACTCCTCGTTTAAAGTGAATCACTTGTCCAAGTGGATACCAGTAGCTGACCCATTGCCAATGATCAAATTCTGGCTTTCCTTCATCAAAGCGAATATGTTGAGTATTTGGCTCATCTAAGCGGAGCAAAAACCATTTTTGTTTTTGCCCAATACATAAAGGGTACTGTCCATGCCGCACATAGCGTTTTGGCAGTCGATAACGCAACCAATCTTGCGTCACTGCCAATAATTCTACATGACGTGGATGCAGGCCGACCTCTTCCCAGAGCTCGCGATACATCGCATCCATCGGCGTCTCCCCGCGGTCGATACCACCTTGCGGGAATTGCCAAGCATTGTGACCAATACGTTTTGCCCACAGAACTTGCCCTTGTGTATTTGCCAAGATGATGCCGACGTTGGCGCGAAAGCCGTCTGCATCTATCATGACTAAACCTTTTTAATTTGTTTAAAGTACCGCTTATTTCGACCTGATACCATGACAGCAAGCATAATTATTATAGGGTGATTGTTATCGCTATCAGGCAAAAATAAGATTCATTACCGTTATTAAACCAAGAAACAAGCAAAATGTGTAACAGTATTTTGCTATAAAATGTTTCACGAGTTTAACCGTTTAAAATCAATGGTTTATAATTGGGCGTTTTTCGGTCTACATCACAGATATTTTTATGGTTGACGACTGATTCATGGCCAGCCGCTCAGTAAAGGGATAAACGAAGAGGCTTTTAGGTAAGTGATGTCTTTATAAAATCTGGTTTGGGCTTATGCTACACTAACCCAATAAACGATGGTATAAAATCATAATAGCCTACCTCGATAATCAGTTTTTTAAGTAAAAAAAACCAATTAAAAAGAAGCCAATTAAAAAGCAACTAAGGGAAATCTAAGATGTCAGAATCAAAAGCAAGCGTTACGTGGCAAGAAAATAAAGCATTTATGGGCGTCTCACCGTCAGGACATGAGGTACAAATCGATGCCGATAAGGAGAAAGGGGCAAGCCCGATGGAGCTTATTTTGTTAGGGCTTGGCGGCTGTGCGAGTTATGATGTGGTATCGATTCTGCAGAAATCTCGCCAAGAGGTACAAGATGTACGTTGTGAGTTGACCGCCAAGCGTGCTGAAACAGTACCAGCGGTATACACTGACATTCATATGCATTTTGTTGTGACGGGTCAAAACATTAAAGACAAACAAGTTGAAAAGGCTGTGAATCTATCAGCAGAAAAATACTGCTCGGCCAGCCGGATGTTGGCACAAGGCGGCGTGAATATCACGCATGATTTTGAAGTTATCGCAGGGTAGGGGCAAAGAAAATAATGAATGCACTCTTTGGATTGGTCCCTGATATCGCTGCCTCTGCAATATGGGCCATGGTGGTAGCAAGCCTACTGCCGCTTTTAATGGCGTTGACAGCAAAAATCATTGGTGGCTTTAGTCTGACTGACAATGCGCATCCGCGTGATTTTCTGCAGCGTACGACGGGTGCGGCCGCACGTGCTAACGCAGCACAGCAAAATAGCTATGAAACCTTGCCGGTATTTTTGGCAGCAGTACTGGTGGCCATGTTGTTCTTTGTGCCGCAACTGATTATCAATACATTGGCTTGGCTGTATGTGTTGATTCGTATTGGGTATTGCGCGGCGTACATCACCAATTTGGCGACATTTCGCTCCATCCTGTGGGTGTTATCGATTGCTTGTTGTTTGATGTTATTTTACTTAGCGATTCGAGTCAGTGTTTAACGACAGATAGTGATAAACATCCTTTTTTTAATATAAAAGCAGTGAATTATTCGCCTACACTGGTGTACAGTGCGCTAATAATTGCTGCTTTGTTTTTTTCTCGTTTGATACCTTCCCACAGGGTTTGCGCCTCACGATAACCTTTGGTCAGCATACCCAGCCACTGCTTATAGCGACCCACTAAAACCACGTCATTTTTAGCTGCGCCCTCTAAGAATTTAATCTGATGAGCGATCAGATCTTGCCACAATAGTATCGTCGTATTTTCTGAATTTTTATGACGGTCACTATCGACTTGTGCAATCAAATCGGGACGAGTGACTGCGCCGCGACCTAACATTAGGTGGGGGGTTGCTGCTTGAGTCATACAATCCTTTGCTTGCTCTGCTGTCCATATCTCGCCATTGGCAATCACTGGAATGCTAAGCGCATTAAAATTTTGGATTTTATCCCAATAGGCAGGCGGCTTATAGCCTTGGGTTTTTGTGCGGGCATGAATGGTCAGCCAATCAGCGCCGCTAGAAGCAATGGCTGCGCGAATGTCATCCATGCGACTGGTGTCGGTATAGCCCAAACGAATCTTCGCAGACACAGGAACATCGGTAGGTACAGCTCGACGCACGGCGCTGATAATGTCGTACATCACTTCTGGTTCATCAAGCAGCACTGAGCCGCCACGATGACTATTGACGGTCTTAGCAGGACAACCAAAGTTGATATCAATGGCTGGTGCGCCAAGCTCACAAGCATAAGCCGCATTTTCTGCCATGAGCTGCGCGTCGCTACCGAGTAGCTGTACGTGAATGGGCGTGCCTGATGCTGTCTTGGCGCCATGGTGCAGCTCAGGGACGTATTTATAAAATACGTGAGCAGGCAAGAGATGCTGAGTGACTCGAATAAACTCACTGACTGACCAATCATAAGGACGGCCCAAGTCGGCGGCAATTTGCGTTAAGATTTGCCGCATCAAAGGATCGGTCAAACCCTCCATGGGTGCAAGGAGGCGCACAGGGTCAGCAAATAACTGGTGTATGGTGTTTTGTCGTGCTTGAAGCTGCTGATTATGGTTCATGCTTGTTATTCACTGCTAAGAAGTCGTTATAAATAGATCAAGGTTTTAGGTTGATCGATAATACTAAGAAGGGTTAAGTGTTGCCGAAAATCACTTTTTTGCCCGTCTGTAATCCTGATATCAAGTCTTTAATATTATGAATATCCAAATTACTCTGCGCGCGCGTACAGGCGACATAAAGCAAGCGCAATTCTTCTGGGCTTATTTTGACAGCATTGGTGGTGACATCATAATAAAAGTCATCATCCAATTGTACTTTTCCCCATTCAAGCCCTTTGGCTTTATGGGCCGTGGAGATGACATAGTCAGCATTTTCGATACTGGTTAGGCTGTTGACCGCTTGGCTGAGCACATTGGTGCCATGATCGTCGACCAATTTGACTAGGGTTTTTAGATCGCTGCCCTCAGAGGTTTCGGCGTACTCTTGTACATCACCCCAATTATAAAAATACGCCAGCTCGGGTACGCCGTAAGCGGATTTGCCGTTTTTTAAATTTTCTGCCGCCTGACAGAATTTGAGCATGCGATCGGTATCGGCTTGTAGCGCCACCCGATGGCCAAGTTTAAGACCCGTCAATAGCTGCGCCATGGCCGCGGCATTGGTACGGCACAAAATGGCATCTTTTTTACTGTGTACCATGCCTTTGTCGGTAGAGGATTGTTTATTGGGATTGCCTTTTAGCGGTACGTCTTCTTGCAAGGCTTTTAATAGAGTATTGGCCACTTCTGCAATCGGCTCACCAAAGCGAAAAGACTGGGTCAATAAGGTTTGCGGTAGGGGAAGTTTTTTCATGGCGTTGACTGCACCGCGCCATTCGTAAATCTGCTGATGCGCGTCACCCACATAAATCACTTGCCGTGGCTGCTGAGTCAAAATCCCCATCATCAAGGGATCAGCATCTTGCGCTTCATCAAATAAGATAAAGTCCGCTGGAATGCTGGGCTTAGACAACGCCCAAAGCTTGAGATAAATGTCATGTCCGATACCGGCAGGATGACGGGCATCGATCGACTGTAGCCAGCGCTGCTCAACGGCAGGGTAGAGCATCTCACGTAGCTGCTCTGCATCTGACGCATCGAGCCAGCTGGGAAACAATATATGTCTGGGAGCAGGATAGCTGGCATGGGTACTACAAAAATTGCTCACAGCATCGCTGACGAATCGCGACAGACGAGCTGGCGTCAGGGTAATGTATTTATTCACGCCATCCATTTGCCGACGTACTTGCACAGGTTGCAATCCCAAATCATCACCGAGACGTTTGGGAGAAAAGCGTGGCAACGACAGTTTGGCGGTAATATCGCGAGCGACATGACGGTAGGCCAGCGAGTGAAAGGTGCGACATTCTACATGGGGCGGAAACTTGGAGCGAGCATCATTGGCAATGGCTTTGTTAAAAGCCAAGTACAAACCGCGTCCACGTAGACGTTCACCGATCAGTTTTAGTGTCGTCGTTTTACCAGCGCCCGCATAAGCGACCACTTTAAATGACTTGTGATCCATTGCCATATTCAGCGCACTCAGCTGCTCGTCAGTGGGATCGCTCATATAAGCTGGCATAGATGCGGACATAATAAAGCTACCTAAAATACGAAAAGGGATTAAAAACAACGACGGCAAAAAAAGCCACTGCATAAACAATGGCTGATAGACGATAGTGATGCTCAATCGTGATAATAAGCACTGAGCTCATTCATGGGATAAGAGAAAAACAAAATAATGGTAAATTAAAACATTATTCTTTTCTATTGAATAGATTTATATCAAACCACGTAAGGACATTAAGTCTTTTATTCTTTATCTATTGAGGCAAGAGCAGGGCTAGGCTCATCTTTGATTAAAATTTTAGCCAAAAACAATCCAAGCTCAAACAATAACCACATTGGAATCGCTAGCATCAACATTGATACGCCATCAGGCGGCGTGACGACGGCCGCCACGGCAAAACAACCAACAATAATATAACGACGTTTATCTTCTAGGCTCTGAATGGAGACAATGCCAGCCAATATCAATAGCAAGGTCACCACTGGAATCTCAAACGTTAACCCAAACACCATAAATAATTTTAAGGCAAAGTTTAGATAACTATCGATATCCGTCATCGGTAGGACGTTTTGCGGGGCAAACATGATAAAGAATTTCAACACGCCTTTTAGCACGATAAAATAAGAGAAAGCCACGCCAGCATAGAATAAAAAGATAGAAGACAGAAGCACTGGTATAGCGATTTTCTTTTCTTTTTTATACAAGCCAGGCGCGACAAATGACCAGATTTGGTAGAGAATATAGGGCATCGCCAAAAACGCGGCAACAAAAACGGTCAGTCGTATCGGTGCCATAAAGTTGGAGGTGATGTCTGTCGCAATCATCGTCGAGTTGGCAGGCAACTGGGCGACTAACGGATCTGACAAAAAATTATACAGCTCGCGTGAAAACCCTGCTAAACCCAAAAATATCACCAGTACCGCCACACATATTTTGATGAGGTGTCTACGCAGTTCAATCAGATGCTCAGTAATAGGCATATCAGCCAACGCATTTAAAACCTCGCCAGACTCCTTGTCATGGTCTGCCTTTGCCGTTGCTTTAACGTCTGGAATATCTGGGTGAGCCACGCCTGAATCAGTGATTTTTTCTTGGCGGCTTTTTTTGCGTTTGAACAATCCCATTATTTGGTTTCCTGCTGATTTACAGAAGCCTGTGGCTTTAAGGGCTTGTCCAAATGAGCGTTTAATAACGTATCGGCCTTATAGTTCGGTAAGTATGGCGGCATAGGCAGACGACGCGCCTTGTCATAAGCACCTAGGCGAAACCACATGTTTTCCCATGGTCTGGTGATCATGGGTTGAGCAACTGGCAGAGCATTGCTACGGTTGGCCGCGCCTACACCATCATCGTTGAGATTGTGCTTTGGTTCTGGACCGACTGCTGCGTGCTCTTTATTCGTGACGGTGGTATGGGTAGTCTTTATCGAATGGCTTTGCGAGCTTTCAAACTCTTTTATATTGCCCCGCATCTCAGCCATCTCTCGCCTCATCTCTGCTTCAGTTTGGCGAATTTTAGCCAGCTCTTTTTGCATTTGTTGCCGTGTCTCAGCTAAGTCCAGCTCCGCCTCTATTTCAGACTGTAGGGTGGAGACCGTGCGACGAATCTTGGCATACCATTGCCCAGCGGTACGCGCTGCCTGGGGCAGTTTTTCTGGGCCCAAGACAATGAGGGCGATAACGCCAAAGAGGAGTAATTCAGAAAACCCAATATCAAACATAACGGCTGAATGTCACTATTTTAAATGAAGCAGGCTAGAGGCTGTAAGCGTTATACATTGTGCTTGTCATCAGCAGGCGCAGTATGAATATCGCTATCATTCACCTTTTTGTTTGCTGGATGTTCTGTTGTACGTGCATTGCCCTCGTGGTCGAGGACAACATGCTTTTTGGCATGATCGCTCTCTTCGTCTTTGACCGCTTCTTTAAAGCCTTTGACCGCACCGCCCAAATCTTTGCCAGCATTCCTGAGTTTTGAGGTGCCAAATACGACAACCACCACAACCAACAGTATCAGCCAATGCGTAATAGAAAAACTACCCATAATGGTATCCTTGTGACTTGGTTTTCAGTCTTTATATGCGTGCTTTGAGTTTATAAAAGCGTGAAAATAAAACAAAAAGCATCGATATATAGTTTGAAGTGAAACAGAGCTATATTATAACCTGCCCTTATGACAAAAAGGTGAAAGCAACCACAATCAAATAGATTAGGCGCTTATTTTGTCATTTTACAAGTTAACGCGCGGCTTTTTCATCGATTCCTGAGAGACCAAAGCGCCGACCCAGCTCGTTTAATACGGCATCTGACTCTATATCGAACCACGCCAGTCCAACCAAGGTATGAAACCAGACATCCGCCACTTCATAAATAAGCTCATGACGGGCCTCATCGTACTGCGCTTTGTCTTTATTTTTATCACAATGGGCAAAGTCTTTGGCAGCGATGATACTCTCCGTACTCTCTTCACCAACTTTTTCTAATATCTTATTCAATCCTTTAGCGTACAAGCTGGCCACATAAGAGCTGTCAGCATCGGCTTGTTTTCGCTCTACCAATACCTGATCCAGTTGTTGTAACACCGAGCTTTTATCAACGCGTGCTTGGCCCGTGTCAGAGTTGGCAGTTGCGCGAGTGTTTTTGGTTTGAGAATTGGCACTGGTAGACTCATGGGCCTGATAAATATCAGCAGGGTCTTTTAGGACTTTATCAACCGTCTGCCATTCTGGTGTTTGGCCAGACAAATCTAAACGCTGGTAAAAACAAGACTCGCGCCCAGTGTGGCAAGCAATGCCACCCGCTTGGGTGACACTAAGCACAATCACATCGGCGTCACAGTCCAAGCGAATATCGTGTACTGTCTGAGTGTGACCTGACGACTCTCCTTTGTGCCACAATTTGGCACGCGAGCGCGAAAAATAAACCGCGGTTTGTGTTTGCGCAGTCAATTGCAGTGCGTCGCTATTCATCCAAGCCATCATCAAAATACGACCTGACTTGTGATCTTGAGCAATTGCCGGAATTAAACCATCAGCATTAAAATTTATGGCGGTCAGCCAAGCAGGTAAAGTCATAATATGTCTATCATCTTATAGTGAAAAAGTAAAAAAAGGGTAAGGGGTTAGCCATTGACCATTCTATGGATGGTCTGAATGATTTGAGTCAGACTGTTATCGGTATAAGGGCAACGTTTGAGTCAGTTGCTGTTTAAGCTGACACACTGTTATTGTACGTGCGCCTGATGTATAGCGTCATTTTAATGCTTAAACAGATGCGGATACAATGCTTCTTTGATCGTGTGATCAAGCGGAGTTGTCTTATTCAGGCGAAAGTCATAATTGACAAAATGCTGCCGTGCTTTTGCCACCGTTTCACCCGTGTACATACGGGTGACTCTTGTCATCAAGTTGCCGCCCTTATCATACAGTGGCTCAACGCCCACCTCAAACAATAGCTCTTCACGCACCCGTACACGGCTCATGATATGTAGCTGTAACTCATCAACCACTAAGCCTTGATAGTCCGCGTTGACCTCTTTAATACCTTTAGAATATAAAAATCTTAAGCGTGCCTCAGATAATAAAGCGGTCAGGGATTCAAGCGTCATATATTGCCCAGTATCGATTTCGGTATGACGCACACGCATTACCGTCTCGAAGACGAATAGATCATTATCAAAGTTTAACTCATGTTTTGACACGTTATCTCCTAGACTGATTGCAGGTGATGAGCTCTGCTTATCATGGGATAGGTGGGCTGCGTCATAATGATTATGACCATAGGATGTAGAGTCAATAAAAGTGGTCAATAGCGTTGCTTTATCGGTGCTTAGATTATACCAAAGCTTAGTGTTACTAAAGCACAGCTGCAACTGACATTCAATCTATTTAGAAAAATATTCGTCGTTTTATTAGGATGCTGTATGAGCAGATCGTCACTCAGCTCATACAGGTTGTTTGTCTTTATGGGCGACTAGAAGAGAGCCAAAACTTTACTTGGCAAAACAACGTGCTATCTGCTAAAATAGCGCCTCCCACCTCGAGGCAAATAGAGAGATAGTTGTTGTTTATATGATGATTATTCATTATTACTATTTGACGACCAGGTTCTAACACAGAAAAAGAGGCAAATCATCATGAAAGTTAAGATGAAAACCAGAAGCGGTGCCGCTAAACGCTTCAAAAAAACAGCGAACGGCTTTAAGCGTAAGCAAGCATTCAAAAGCCATATTTTGACCAAGAAATCAGCTAAGCGTATTCGCCAGTTGCGCGGTCTTAAGATGGTGGACAAGTCTGACGAAGCAGCAGTTCGTCGTATGTGCCCATACATCTAATAGCCTATTGTCACTTGTGTTTAATTAAAAATTATTTGATTAAAGATATCTGACTTTGCAATCTGACAACGATGTCTATTATTCAATGACATCGTGATTCGTTTAACAATGATTAAAGAAATCTTGGAGTAAATTATGGCCCGTGTAAAACGTGGTGTACAGGCAAATCGCCGTCACAAAAAAATCTTAAAGCGCGCAAAAGGCTACTACGGTGCCCGTTCACGTGTTTACCGCGTAGCGGTACAAGCAGTGACCAAAGCTGGTCAATATGCATATCGTGACCGTCGCAACAAAAAACGTACTTTCCGTCGTCTTTGGATCGCACGTATCAATGCTGGTGCACGCTTAAACGGCTTAAGCTATAGCCGCTTTATCAATGGCATGAAAAAAGCTAACATCGCCATCGATCGTCGCGTTCTAGCAGACATCGCTATGCATGATGCAGCGACTTTCACAGCATTGGTCGAAAAAGCAAAAGCGGAATTGGCCTAAATATTACCCATCCTTTAGGTATCAGGCTTACTTAAGCAAGTATCTAAACGGATAGGACTAATATTGATTAATAGTACGATATTAATAAAAGCTACCGCTGGTCGGTGGCTTTTTTTATATTAAATTATTTTAAGCGTATGCGATGTTGGACTTTATTGACGTCAAAACACGCTGATCACCGTCTAAATATTCAAGCCATTCATATCATCTGTCTTTGTACTAAAATGACTGGGTAAATGGTTTGCAATATTTGGTCAAATCCCTACAATTAACAGCCCGTTTAAATCAGGAATAATGCGTCTTATGACTACCCCTGCCGCCACCAACGACTTGTCGGCGCTACCGACCTTGTCCTCAGAGCTCAATGAGCTTAATGAAGCTCAGCTTATCGAGTTTGCGAGTGCCGCTGAAGCTTTAGTTCTGCAAGTAACCGATGCGCGTACCCTACAAGACTTACGAGTGCAATTGACTGGTAAGAAAAGCCCATTAACGGGCTGGTCAAAGCAGATGGGTAAGCTCGATGCTGACGATAAAAAGACCTACGGTGGCTGGTTGCATCAGGTGCGTAGCCGCATTCAGCAAGCACTGAGCGATCAGCAGCAGCAGCTTGAGATCGCCGCGCTCAATGCCAAGTTAGAAGCCGAGAGTATTGATATTACGTTACCTGCTCGCGGTGGGCAAAAGGGTCACTTGCATCCAGTCACCATGATTACCCAGCGTATGCAGCAGTACTTTGTTCAAGCAGGCTTCAACGTGGCAACTGGTCCTGAAGTTGAGAGCGATTATTACAACTTTGAGGCGCTAAATATTCCGTCGCACCATCCAGCCCGCGCGATGCACGATACTTTTTATTTTGATGCGCATTATTTACTGCGTACGCATACCAGCCCGGTGCAGATTCGGACCATGGAAAAGAATGAGCCGCCGATTCGTATTATTTGCCCCGGCCGTGTGTATCGCAATGATTCAGACCAAACCCATTCACCGATGTTTCATCAACTAGAAGGGCTCATGGTCACAGAGTCGAGTACTTTTGCTGAGCTAAAAGGGTTGATTAGCGAGTTTTTAGAGGCGTTTTTTGCCAAAGAGCTGACCGTACGTTTCCGTCCTTCATTTTTCCCATTTACAGAGCCTTCTGCTGAAGTAGACATCCTCGACGATAATGGCAAATGGCTTGAAGTGATGGGCTGCGGCATGGTGCATCCACAAGTGCTGACCAACTGCGGTATCGATAGCGACAAATACACAGGTTTTGCTTTTGGCATGGGGATTGAGCGCTTTGCGATGCTGTATTACGGCATCGATGACTTGCGTTTGTTTTTCCAAAACGACGTACGCTTCTTAAAGCAATTTGGCTAGAGTTTCGTTGTTAATACGTCTACCTTTACTCCAAAAATTTGATTCGAGATATTTATGAAAATTAGCGAACAGTGGCTACGTCAATGGGTAAATCCCGATAATACCAGTGAGCAATTGGCTGAACAGTTGACCATGGCAGGACTAGAGATTGATGATCGCTATGCGGTTGCCCGTGCATTCAGTGGCGTGGTCGTCGGTGAAGTCATCAGCATCGAGCAGCATCCAGATGCGGATAAGCTACGCGTCACACAGGTGAATATCGGTGACGCTGAGCCCGTACAAATTGTCTGCGGCGCACCCAACGTTACTGTTGGTATGAAAGCACCAGTGGCTACCGTTGGGGCCGTATTGCCAAGCGACGATAAAAAAGGGTTTAAAATTAAGAAGAGCAAGCTGCGCGGTGTGGCCTCAAACGGTATGCTCTGCGGCGCATCCGAGATTGATTTAACCGATAGCATTGATGGTCTGCTTGAGCTGCCAGCTGATGCACCAGTCGGTACCGATATCCGTGACTATTTAGGCTTAGACAATCAGATATTGGATATCTCAATCACCCCAAACCGTGGCGATTGCTTTAGCGTACGCGGTATTGCCCGCGAGATATCGGTCATTAACAATTTGCCGATGCAAATGCCAGAGATCCCTGCCAATGTGGCAGTTACTGATAACGGCGCTGATACGCCTACGCCCGCCGTAACCGTCAGTGCAATAGAAGCGTGTCCACGTTATTTGTTGCAATCTATTAGCAATATCGATCGTAGTATCGACACACCAAAATGGATGCAAGACGCGCTGGTGCAATCCGGATTACGTTCGCATAACTTCTTAGTCGATGTGACCAACTATGTGTTGATGGAGTTGGGGCAGCCGCTACATGCGTTTGATGCCGATACGATCAAAGGCGATATCGTGGTGCGTTTGGCACAGCCTGAAGAAAGCCTGACGTTGCTCAATGAGCAGACCATTACCTTAACGGGTGATGAGTTAGTGATTGCCGATGACAAAGGGGCGTTAGCACTTGCTGGTATCATGGGCGGTCAGCGTAGTAGTGTCACCGACAGTACGACCAACATCGTCTTAGAAAGTGCTTTTTTTAACCCGTTAGCGATTGCTGCACGCGCACGCCGCTTTGGTCTTCATACTGATGCATCACAGCGCTTTGAGCGTGGAGTGGATTTTGAGTTACCAGAGATTGCGCTCGCACGAGCTTGTGATTTAATCACTAGCATTACGGCGGGGCAAGCTGGACAGATCGTGACAGTTGAGCACTCTAAATATCTGCCAGTGTGCGCGCCCATCACGTTGCCAATCGCTAAAGTCCGTGACGTTATTGGTATTGAGATTGATCCATCAGAGATGGTGCGTATCTTAATCCAACTGGGTTTTGACGTAGAGCAACAGAGCGACGCGCTGGTTTGCAAGCCGCCGTCTTATCGCTTTGATATGAGTATCCTCGAGGACTTGATCGAAGAGATTGCCCGCATCTATGGCTATGACAATATTCCAAGTGTCTTGCCGCATTTGCAAGTGAGTATGGATTATGACGATACCGCAGACTTGATTCATGAGATGAAGCTGGCGCTGGTCGACAACGGCTATATGGAAGCGATTAGCTTTAGCTTTAGCGATGCAAAACTAGAAGCCTTGCTCGATGATGAAGCATTGGGTGAGGTTTTGGCATTGGCCAACCCAATCTCTAGTGATTTGGCGGTGATGCGCCGTACTTTGCTCTCTAGCTTATTGCCATGTGTACAGTACAATCTAAACCGTCAGCAGCCACGTGTCCGTTTTTTTGAGACAGGCCTTAGCTTCGTCGGTCAGAGCGTGAGCGACTTGGTCCAAACACCAAGTATTGCTTTGGTGGCAGTGGGTGACGTATGGGATGAGCAAGCTTATCAAAATCGTGCGCTAGATTTTTATGACTTAAAACACGATATTGAGCAACTGCTACCAGCGCAAATCGATAGCGCCCGTATTCGCTATGAGCGTAGTGGGCTTGCCTTCTTGCACCCCGGCCAAAGCGCTAAATTATATATCGACGACGTATACGTTGGTTGGCTAGGTCAGTTGCATCCAAGCACGGCCAAACAGTTGGATTTGCCTACGACATGGGTGGCTCAATTGTCACTTGCGCCGTTGCTGACTCTCGCCCGTGAGCAGCATGCGATCACCACGCCTAGTAAATTCCCACAAGTACGTCGCGACATTGCCATCTTAGTAGATAGCGATACTAGCGTACAAACGCTAGCGTCAACGATACGTACTGCTGCCGGTAATCTATTGACCGATCTTTGGTTGTTCGATGTTTATCAAGGTGACAACGTACCAGCAGGACAGCGTTCATTAGCTTTTGCATTAGTGTGGCAAGACAGTACGCAAACCTTGTCTGACGAAGCAGTAAAAACGGCCACTGATAAGGTGGTGCAAGCGCTGGTTGACCAACACGCAGTGCAGCTGCGTGACAGCTAAAATTTGTTATCGTTAACACGTGATGCTCTATAGTCTTTTCATTTTTGAGGCTATAGAGCATTGCTATTTGTAAAAACTGTTATTGATAGGGCGTGCTAAGTGGTTATTAATAAAGGACTTTAATGCAATCTTTGTGAAAAAGAAGGCAAAAAACCTTTATAATAGCTACCCTCATACCGCTAAACCATGATATTTGACATCACGACATAGCATAGGAGTCGTACTGTGAGCACCTTAACCAAATCTGACATGATTGAGCATTTGATGAGTCATCTTAACCTCACACGCCAAGAAGGCCGCTGTTTGGTGGAGAGTTTTTTTGATGAATTGTCAGAGAGTTTGATTGATGGCAAAGAGGTCAAGCTTTCAGGCTTTGGCAACTTCGAACTGAAAGATAAAAATAGCCGTCCAGGTCGTAATCCTAAAACAGGAGAGCCTGTTGCAGTATCTGCACGCCGTGTGGTGACCTTTAAAACGGGACAAAAATTCCGTCAAAAAGTCGATGAGCGTCTGTTTGATGCTTAATGTAAACTGGCGCAGTTACTTTGTTGATAATTTAACTATTGACGCTATCGCCTTGTAAGGCATCAAATGGTTGGTGGCTTACACTAACTACTTAGAGGCGGCAACGAAAATGAAATATGAGTCATATTTATTAAGGCCTATAAAATAATAGGCATAAAAAAAGAGAGCACACGCTCTCTTTTTTACTACAGTCTATTTATCGCTTATGCAATAAAAATTACTGAGCTTCTTCAACAACTACAACTTCGTCAGCAGCGTCAACAGCTGGATCAGCAACTACAGGTTCTGCCACTGTAGGATCTGTTAGGTCAGTTGCAGTAGCGTCGATGTCAGCTTCTGCTTCAGCAACCGCCGCTTCAGCATCAGCAACTCCAGTTTCCGCTTCAGCAGTAACTTCGCCTTCAGCAGCAGCTTCGTTTAGCTCTTCTGAAGCGTCTTGTACTTCTTCTTGCGCATCAGCTAAATCTTCAGCAGCGTTTTCTTTGTTGCTGTCACAGGCAGTTAGGCCCATAGTTGCAGTCATGATACCAGCTAAAGCAAGTAATTTAAGTTTCATAAGGTTTTCTCCGGAAAAATGAAATGAGCAGTAGCAGCGAAAAAGGTTGAAATCCGAGATTTCCCAGAGTTCAACTAATCTAAGTCACAGCTACTCAGCTTCCACGCATTCTATACGTTTTCTATCTAAATAGAAATAGGTTGTACAATTAAGTAACAATAAAAGTGAAAAATAATTTTTTACTTTGTTTACTTAATATAATTTCTCATACAAACATTTGAATTAATCATCGTATAATCAATGACATCAAGCCGTTAGCAGAGTTTTTCGCTGTCTTGATTTCTCTCTATTTTCTCAGTCATTATGCGAATTATATAGTTAGAATTGGTAAGCGAGACGTGTGTTTTTGTTAGTAATAGGCAAAACATTTAGACACTCGTTCACAGCACTGACTGACACATTAAAAGGTAGGAAATTGACACAGTAAACTAAGCTATACAAGCGAGGATTAAACTAAAAACCACATAACGGCAAAACTATCAATAATAACTATCAATACGAATAGCGGTATATATCGTATGGTTGAGGAATAATAATATGAAATGGCAAGGCAGACGAGGCAGTTCTAACGTACGTACAAGCAAGGGGGGCGGAAAGCTGATCGGTGGTGGCATCGGCGGTATTGTTATTGCGGGTATTTTGTGGTTGGTGTTTGGCGTAAATCCAATGACCGCTTTGCAAACGGGTCAAGTAGTAACGGGAGGGGGCGGTACCTCTACCGAACCTGCGACCAGTACCGACCGAGATACGCAGTTTGTAAAAGTGGTGTTAGCGGATACAGAAGAGGTCTGGCATCAGATATTTAGTGAAGCGGGGAGCACTTATAAAGAGCCTTCTTTGATATTGTTTAATGGTCAAGTCAGTTCAGCCTGTGGAAGTGCCAGCGCGGCAACAGGTCCGTTTTATTGTCCAGGGGATCAGACGGTTTATTTGGATACGTCGTTCTTTGTAGAGATGCGTCAAAATCTTGGAATTGCAGGTGACCAGCAAGGCTCTGGTGGTCAAGACAACCAAGGCAAGGCTGGTGATTTTGCTCAGGCTTATGTCATCGCCCATGAAGTCGGTCATCATGTACAGACACTGCTTGGCATTACCCAGCAAGTTGGTGAGGCTAGTCGCCAAGTCACGCGGGCAGAAGCCAATAAGCTGTCAGTATTACAAGAGCTACAGGCGGATTGTTTTGCGGGGGTTTGGGCGCAGCGTAATCAAGAGCGTGTACAGTTTTTGGAAGCGGGTGATATCGATGAGGCCATCAATGCCGCCGGCCAAATCGGTGATGATCGCTTAGCACGAGCCAGTGGTGGGGCGGTAGTACCTGATAACTTCACTCATGGTACCAGTCAGCAGCGTATTCAGTGGTTTACCCGTGGACTGGAGAGTGGCAACGTACAGTCCTGTGATACTTTTAGTGGCGCTTTATAAAATAGTGGCGCTTTATAAAAATTAATAAACATGCCCAAAAAAGCCTGCAACGTCGATTGCAGGCTTTTTTATGTGCTAAGGCGTCTGGTTTAACGAGACTGCCTTACAATAGAGTGGCGTGATTCTTAAGTCTCTTAAGTAATGATACAGCGATTATCTGCTGTTATCAAGAATATACGCACCTGCACCACCAACGGCTGCCCCACCAAGGGCGCCACGAGCGATATCTTTACTGTCGCCACCACTTCTGATTAGAGCACCGGCCGCCGCGCCAGCCGCCGCGCCTTTGGCTGTATTACTCAAACCACTATTGTATCCACCAGTTGAGCAACCGCCCATAATAAGAGCCGAGCTAGTAAGAGCAGTCATTGCGATAGTTTTAGCAAATTTCATAGTATCACCTGTTAGGTTATCAAAATTAAAAAACGATATTTCCGTTGCCACTCATTTTAATGCGTCATGCTAAATTAAAACATCTGGGCAATGAGCTTAGAATAATCGATTGTGCTACCGCAAGAATCATTGAAGTGTGCAGTAAAAGGATTACAGTAAGGACGGCAAATATCTCAGAACTCCTACTACTATCAAGATTGATAGCAAAGTACATCTATACTGGCACCTATACTAACCTGTCTCACAGCTACTAGGCGTAGTAAAAGCGCTAAAGTTTGCAAACACCCTGTAAACTATGTTTCTCCACTGTATCGTTGCGAGGGCTTGGCCGAGAGCTGTTGTATTGATCAGCCGCTAATAGTTTCTACTACCCATCTTTTTACCGCTTGTAAAAAGAAAAAGACCGCACAAAGGCGGTCTTCATTAATGACGGTAAGTCTCTGCTGAGCCAACCGAAAAAGTATTGGGCTAAGCTTGGAACAGCGGATTAATTCTGTGATTTGCGCTTCATCTGTTCAAAGAACTCATCATTGGTCTTCGCTTCTTTGAGGCGATCCAATAAAAATTCTGTTGCTTGTACCCCATCCATCGGCTGCAGCAATTTACGCAAGATCCAAACTTTACGCAGTTTATCTTCATCGAGCAGACGCTCTTCGCGGCGTGTACCAGATTTTTTGATGTTAATCGCCGGGAAGACGCGCTTTTCTGCCAAGTCGCGCTCAAGGGTAATTTCTTGGTTACCCGTTCCTTTGAATTCTTCAAAGATAACGCTGTCCATCTTACTCCCAGTATCGATAAGGGCACTGGCAATGATGGTCAAGCTGCCGCCTTCCTCAACGTTACGAGCCGCACCGAAGAAGCGTTTTGGACGCTCTAGCGCATTAGCATCTAGACCACCAGTCAACACTTTGCCCGATGAAGGGATAACGGTGTTATACGCTCGGGCAAGACGAGTAATAGAGTCAAGTAGAATGACGACGTCTTGCTTGTGCTCGACCAAACGCTTGGCTTTTTCGATGACCATCTCAGCGACTTGTACGTGACGCTGCGGCGGCTCATCAAAGGTAGAGGCAACCACTTCACCGCGGACGGTACGTTCCATTTCGGTGACTTCTTCTGGACGCTCATCAATCAATAGGACGATAAGATAGCATTCAGGATTATTGCGGGTGATTGACTGAGCGATTGACTGTAGCAGCATCGTTTTACCGGCTTTTGGCGGTGCCACGATGATTGAACGCTGACCTTTACCAATCGGGGCGATGAGGTCAATGATACGTCCCGTCAAGTCTTCAGTGGTGCCATTACCAAGTTCCAGCTTTAGCTGTTCAGTGGGGAATAGCGGTGTTAAATTCTCAAAGATCAGCTTATGACGTGAACGATCTGGCGTGTCAAAGTTGATTTCGCCGACTTTTAGTAGCGCAAAATAACGCTCAGAATCCTTTGGCGGGCGAATCGTACCAGCGATACTGTCACCAGTCTTGAGGCTAAAGCGACGAATTTGACTAGGGCTGACGTAAATGTCGTCAGGGCCGGCCAAATAAGAGCCCTCTGACGAGCGCAAAAAGCCAAAACCATCCGGAAGAACCTCAAGCACACCGTCACCATAAATGGCTTCACCGTTACGGGCATGGGTTTTTAGGATGGCAAAGATAATGTCTTGTTTACGGCTACGCGCCATATTATCAAGTCCCATTTCTTTGGCGATGGCCAATAGCTCAGCGATTGATTTTTTCTTTAATTCAGTTAGATTCATAGGTAGGTCATTAGCAATTGATCAGATGAGAGATGCCATTAGCAGCACAAGTCACGACAGTGATTAAAACAGCGATAGTATGGTGATAGAGGGTGCGTGCACAGAGCTAGGGCTTATGTAGTTTGGGTGTTACGGGTCAGCTTATGTACGCATGGCAATCATGTGATGCAAGGTAATAAGAAATAAGGATAAAGAAGGCTACATAAGAGTCTGCGACAAAAACTCAATATCAGTCATTGTGTTTAGTCATTTCGTTTAGCAATGGTATTTATAACGACGATTGTGTTTTTGTTGATAAACACGAGGAGAATAGCGATAAGACACTTAGGAAAACCGTTAGTTTTCTCTTGTCAGCAGACTATACGGTTTTCGTAATGACGTTGTCAATAAATTTTGCCAAAAAAGTCGTAAAATGACGCTTTTTGCATAAAAAATAAGCAAAAAAGCCACTATCTGGGGGAGATAATAGCTTTTTTGATGATTCTATAGTGTGTACAGAGCGCTCGTATTAGGCTGGCTAAGACAAGCGACGCTTCACTTACAGATGCTTGTCTAGTACTTTTGCCAATTCAGCTTTTGGCTGTAGACCCATGACTGAGTCAACTTTTTCGCCGTCTTTGAACACAAATAGCGTTGGGATGTTACGGATACCAAAACGGCTTGCTGCCTGTGGGTTATTATCCACGTCGACTTTAACAATTTTAACTTTGCCTTGGTACTCAGTGGCTAGATCTTCTAAAATAGGGGCGATCGCTTTACAAGGACCACACCAAGTTGCCCAAAAGTCTACCAGTACTGGCACATCTGACTCCAACACATCTTGGTCAAAGTTTGCATCGGTGGTGTTTACAATAAGGTCTGACATAATTTTATCTCTCTTGTTTTATTGTTTCTATCGTCATTCATCAACTGATATATTGGTTCTATAATAGCGTGATGAGTGGCCAAAGAATCGTTTAGAAGTGGTAAAAATGTGCCATTATATTAACATGTTTGCTCACACTTGGCAGAGGCAGGCTGGTTAAATTGTTTAACAATTACGTTTAGCACAATAAATCGAACATAACGACACAGGTTGTGTTTTATCTGTCACGTGCTTTATCTGCGGTCATACTTGCCTACCAAGTCAGTATTGTCCCAAGTTTTAGTTCACAATTTATTTTAAATTTAGTCCATGAAGACCGATGACTTTCAATTGAAGTCTATTAATAATATAAGTAGCCCATTTTATGCCTTTTACTGATGAAGAAGTCGAAATCCTTAACGCGCAAGAAAACGCCTATCCGCCTAAATTTTTTCAAGCGTTTGCACAAGACATCACGGTTTATGAAGACGATGATATCTGGGTAGTTGACAAGCCAGCAGGGCTGTTAAGTGTCGATGGCAAAACGTTAAAAGTGAGTCTGCTTGCTCGTCTTGAGCGTGCCAATCCAGCGGTTAAGTTGATTCATCGCCTTGATATGGATACCTCAGGGCTGCTCATTTTTGCCAAAAATGCAGCGGCACAAACCCATATCAGTAAACAGTTTATCGAGCGGTTACCACAAAAAAAGTATCAAGCGCGGGTCTTTGGTCAGTGGGGGAGTGTGGGGGCTACTGGCGAGATATCAGTGCCAGTACGCTATGAGCCTAGCACAAAACCGCGCCATATCGTCGATCATGACTGGTCAAAGCATGCGTTAACTTTGTACGAAGTTGTGGCTCATGAGGAGTGCGGTGGTCAGCCCGTCACTCGGGTCATGTTAAAGCCTGTGACGGGACGTAGCCATCAGCTACGCGTCCACATGGTACATGTCGGTCATGTGATGATTGGTGACCCCATTTATGCTGAAGGCGCTGCATTGGACATTGCCCCAAGGCTCAATCTACACGCGCAGCAATTGCGCCTCAAGCATCCCACGCTTGGCGCATGGATGGACTGGGAAAGCCCGAGTCCTTTTTAGCGCGGTCGTTTTTTAGATTCGTCTGTGTTGGGGTAGCTTGTGTGAGAGGCGAGGACACACACGTTATGGTATGTTAATCGTTTATTGTGACTAAGCTTATGGTGTAAAAAAATCATGCAACTACAGGGATGAGATTATGCTTGATATGACTGCGGCCAAACAGGCTGTTAAAAATCGCTTCAAATCTAAAAAGTCTTTATCACATCCGCCAGTCGATTATGAGGTGCTTATTATCGGCGCTGGTATTGCAGGCATTGGTATGGCCTGCCGTTTACAACAACAAAAGCACAAAGGACGGTTTGGTCAGAAAAAACCGAAGCAGCATCAGCATAACAGCACTCAACGATTTGTGATATTAGAAAAACGAGCAGATTTGGGAGGGACGTGGGATTTATTTACTTATCCGGGGATTCGCTCTGACTCTGACGCGTTGACTTTTGGCTATAGCTTTCGCCCGTGGTTAGATCATCGGATGTTGGCAAAAGGCGCTGATATTAAGCGTTATGTTGCTGATACGGCGCGCGAGTTTGCTGTTACTGAGCACATTCGTTATCAGCATGAAGTGCAGCAGCTGTCTTGGTCAAGTAGTCATCAGCAATGGACAGCGATGGTTAAAAATCATCGTAGTGGTGAAGTGTTTACGCTAACCGCCAACTTCGTGGTGGGTGCAACTGGCTATTATGATTATGAGCAAGGGTATCGACCGTATTTTGATCAAGAAGCGGTGTTTCAAGGTCGTATTGTCCATCCGCAACATTGGCAAAACCTCAACTATCAAGACAAAAAAGTTGTGATCATCGGTAGCGGTGCCACCGCGATGACGCTATTGCCAGCTTTGGTGGATGAGGCAGGGGAACAATGTGCACGCCATGTCACCCTGTTGCAACGCTCGCCCACGTATGTGGCCAGTGTCGTCGGTGATGATTATGCGCTCGACTGGCTGTCTGGTAAGTTTTCCCCTTTATCAAAGGAGCAAGCTTATACGGTATTGCGCGCACGTAATGTGCTGATGCAACAAGGTATTTATCGCGCCGCCATCTTTGCGCCGAAGGTGATGAAAGCGTTGTTAAAACAGGGTGTTAAAAAAGAGCTAAAGGGCAGTAATGTGGATGTGGCGCATTTTGTGCCCGATTATAATCCTTGGGATGAAAGGCTTTGTGCGGTGCCAGACAGTGATCTATTCAAAGCCTTACATGGCCCACGTGCCCAAATGGTGACTGATGAGATTGACCAGTTTACGAAGACAGGTATCATGCTCAAATCTGGCAAACATCTGGATGCCGATATCATTGTGACAGCCACTGGGCTGCAATTACAAATGCTCGGCGGTGCTACCGTCTATATCGATGGTCAGGCGGTGGACATTGGCACTCGCATGACCTACAAGGCCGTCATGATTGAAGGTGTACCAAATATGGTAGCGCTATTTGGCTATACCAACGCCTCATGGACGCTAAAAATTGACTTGGCGTGTCAGTATGTCGTGCGCTTGCTGGGCTACATGCATCAGCATCGGTATCAAGTAGCACTGCCGCAAGCAAAAACTGACCGTGCCCAAGCGCACATTCAACCGGATACGGTCATGGGTGCTCTATCAGCAGGGTATGTTCAGCGCGCAAAAGACACTCTGCCCAAGCAAGGCGATCGCTATCCTTGGTACGTGACCAACAATTATCTAAGCGACCGCGTGATGCTTAAATACCGCAAAATAACAGACGACTGGCTACATTTTAGTCGCTAATGCTTAGGTTGTGAGTTGTTATGACTGACTGTCAATAAAGTTGGCCACTTGCTTGCTTAGTATTTGCCATAAAGTATCTTGGGCGCTTTTACTGCCCCAAGCGTTATGCGGGCTGAATATAACGCGCGGATGATCGGCAAGGGTTAATAAAGGATCATCATTCGTGATCGGTTCTTGTTCGAACACGTCGCTGGCATAACCGATGATTTGTTCATTATTGATCGCATCCGTTAAAGCCTGACTGTCGACGATGCCGCCACGCGCCACATTCACAATGAGGGGGTGTTTGGTCATTTTTGCCAACGTGTCTTTGTTAATAAGGTGCTGGGTTTGTTCGTTTAATGGGCAGTGTAGACTGATAACATCAGCACGAGCAAGGACTTCCTCAAACGCGGTATAGTCATCACTGCGCGGCTTGCACCTTTGATGCTCGGCCCATAGTACGGTCATACCAAAGGCCCGGGCGATTTCAGTGACGCGCTTACCAATGGTGCCGACGCCAATAACTCCCAGTGTCTTGTCTTCCAGATCGATCAGCGGGATATCGAGTAGACAAAAATTACCGTTTGCCAGCCACGTGCCATCAGCGACTTTTTGATGATAATGAATACCCGCGCGCATAGCAGTCAACATCAGCATAAAAGTATGCTCTGGCACACTTTTGACCGCGTAACCTGCGACATTATAAAGTGCAACGTTGTGTTTATCGCAAGCATCTTGATCGACGTTATTCATACCCGTAGCCGTCAATTGAATCAGCTTGAGTTTGGGCAAGTTTGCGATGATGTCTGCGCCAATTTGAACTTTATTGGTAATGATAATATCGGCATCACGGCAGCGCTCAATGATGACTGCCGCATCTTTTGGTGTGTCATGATAAGTGATGTAATCACTCACGCCAGCGGGCGCGGGCAAATCGATGCCTTCAGAGAACGTGCCTTTGTCTAAAAAAACGGCTTGCATGATTGTTCCTTATTTATTCTTTTCATAGCGATAGTGGAGGGTGGTGGTCGACTTAATGTAGCACGTTGGGATTTTTAGTCAAAAATGAATCGGCCAAATACCTTATAATCTTAATAGGTATCGCAATGTGCCTCTTGAAAATTCAACTTAACGCACTCATCTAGCCGCTAACGTTATATAATGGTTCGGCTGAACGGCTTGATTTATATTACGACATCGCGCTCCCGTCTGTTGACGCTTAGCTGCGTGAGTAACCTGAGCCGTTATCAATAGCCACCGTTGCTATCTATTTTCTTATCATCTGAGTACAAAAGACATCGCCCTATGACTATCTCTATCGCTTCATTGCACAGCACCGAATTCGCCGTTGGTCAACGTTATTTATCTGATACGGAGTCCGAGCTGGGCTTAGGCGTGGTCATCGATGTAGACGACCGATGTGTGCATATTTTATTTCCTCAAAGTGAAGAGACGCGCGTCTATGCGAAAAACTCTGCGCCATTATCGCGCGTAGTGTTCAAAGTCGGCGATAGCATCTATGATCAAGACGGCAAAAGTTATACCGTCAATGCCGTTGATGAAGTAATGGGCGTGCTCAAGTATGGCGTCGATGAGCACGAGCGCGGAATCATGGAGACCCGTCTTGCTGCCAATATCACGCTAGCAAAACCGCTTGAACGTCTGCTGGCTGGCCGTATTGAACGTGGCGATTGGTATGAGCTGCGTCAAGACATATTGCGTATGCAGTCAGCGCTGGCAGGACATCCGCTCAAAGGCTTGATGGGTGCTCGTGTCGATATCATTGAGCATCAGCTGTATATTGCGCACGAAGTTGGCAAACGTATCGCGCCGCGTGTTTTGCTCGCTGATGAAGTGGGCTTGGGTAAGACCATTGAAGCAGGTTTGATTATTCATCAGCAACTCCTGACTGGTAAGGCTGAGCGTGTACTCATTCTTGTGCCGGACAGCTTGCAATATCAGTGGATGATTGAGCTGCGTCGTCGCTTTAATCTAAACTTTGCGTTGTTTGATTTGGTGCGTACTGCTGCGATCAAAGAGCACGATCCTGAGCAAAACGTCTTTGCCACTGAGCAATGCATTATCGCTGGTATGGATCTGCTGCTCGACCATCCTGACTTATATGACCAAGCGATGGATGCAGGGTTTGATCTGTTGGTGGTCGATGAGGCGCATCATCTGCATTGGGATGAAGCGCAAGGCGGCAATGATAAATATGACTTGATTGCCGACTTTGCAGAAGAAACCCCTGGGGTAATGCTGTTAACAGCGACCCCTGAGCAGCTTGGTGCGCAAAGTCACTTTGCTCGCTTGCGCCTATTAGATCCAGATCGTTTTGATGATCTAGATGAGTTTATCGATGGTCAAGAAGCCTTCGCTGAGACGGCCGCTGTTGCTGGCGTATTGATAGAAGATAAACCGTTAAGCGAGGGACAAATCGCCGCGTTAAGTAGCTTACTAGATATTAGCGTGGATGAGCTTGCGGCAATCAATGAAGATGAAAAATTGCGAACCTATGCGCTCAATGAGCTGCTAGATCGCCATGGCACGGGCCGTATTTTGTTCCGTAACACGCGTGAGAGCGTCAAAGGGTTCTATGGTCGTAGCAGTCAGCCGTATCCGCTGCCATTACCTGAAGCATGGAAAGACAGCTATCAGACCAATGGTAAATTGCGCGAGCAGTTATGGGGAGAAGAGAACCAACCGGATGGTGGCTGGCTAGAAGATGACCCACGTGTGTCTTGGTTGATTGAGATATTGCGAGGCGAGCTGAAACAGCAAAAGGTGTTGCTGATTGCGCGTAGTGGTGCGACGGTTGAGAGTCTAGAGGCGGTATTGCGTCTGCATGCTGGCATTAAGACGGCTATTTTTACCGAACAGATGACCTTGCTTGAGCGTGACCAAGCAGCGGCGTTTTTCGCCGATAGCGAAGGCGCACAGATATTATTGTGCTCGGAGATTGGCTCGGAAGGGCGTAATTTCCAGTTTGCCAGCCAACTGATACTATGGGATTTGCCCGCTAACCCTGATACATTAGAGCAGCGTATTGGCCGCTTAGATCGTATTGGCCAAACGCAGCAAATCATGTTGCACATCCCATATGTCCAAGGGACGGCGCAAGAGCGTCTTTATCAGTGGTATAACGATGCGCTAAATATGTTTAATCAGATTTCTCCGACCGCGCAAAGTGTGCAAGAGCAGTATATCCAAGCGCTAAAGCCAATACTTGAAGGTGCCGACACGGCTGTTAATCGCACTAGCTTACAAGACGTCATCGCAGAAGCACTACAAACGCGATTGGGACTAGAGGCGCAACTACAAGCGGGCCGTGATCGCCTGCTGGAGTACAACTCGTGTCGTCCGCGTGTGGCGGGGCGTATTGCTGATGCCATGCGTGATTTTGATAGCCACAATTTATTACCGCAGTTTATTGAGCGCTTTTTTGCCTCCGCCAATATTGACCATAACATTCAACGTGATGGCTCGTGGGTCATCGCACCGATTGACAGCACCGAGATCAGTGATTATATCGATGGCTTACCGCTGGGCGATGAAGATGGCATGACGCTCACCTTCGAGCGTGAGCAAGCGCTGCAACGTGAAGACATCGACTTTATCACGCACGAGCATCCACTGATGCGTGCCATTTATGAGCTGGCGAGTACCAGCACCTTTGGTAATACGACGGTTGCGATGTTAAAAAGCGCGGCTGTACCACAAGGCATGGTACTACTTGAAGTGAATTTTCGCGTAGAAGCGATTGCACCAAAAGTACTCAACTTGCCAGCGACCTTAACTACGCAAAATATCCGTGTCTTTATCAGTGAGCAGGGCAGTGATTTATCTGCACGCATTAGCGCCGATATGATTATGCCGCACATTGAACGTTTGGATAAAAACCGTGCGCGCCAAGTGATTAAAGTACGTGGTGATGTGATTGAGCAGCGTTATTATGAAGCCGAAGACATCGCCCGTGAGCAGTTAACGCAGATTGGTGAGCAAGCAAGCGCGCGCTTTAGCCAACAGTGGTCACGTGAAATCAAACGCCTCAAACATCTGCAAACCATCAATCCTAACGTACGCCCCGAAGAGATTGAACGCTTAGAGCAGTTAAAAGCTCAGGGAGAGCAAGCCCTTGGTAACTTATCTTTGGTTCCAGACTCTATTCGCGTTCTCGTAGCAGTGAAGCCCTAACGGTAAGACAGTCATAACAAACGAGGTGTGCTACACATCTCGTTTTTTTATGTTCGACAATGCTTTTATCGCTTTATTGGCTGGGTGGATAAAACAGCAACTCGCAAGTCGGCTGTTACTATCTAGTCAAAGCCTTCAATATTGGGTAAGATGTTTATCTTGCCGATTGATAGTAGATGCTGAGTGATAGCGCTGCTATGACTGTATTTTTTTCTAAAACCTCTCTTGTGTACTTTCAGCAAGTGATTTCACATTATTTTAAATTCAAACGCAAAGGATCTGTTGCTATATCGAATTGATATGGTTGGGTATTAGGCGTTTTTGATAAAAATAAGGAAACATGTTGTCATGTCCGACTATTCGCAATTGATTGATGAGCTGCTTAATACTGTGGCACTTATTGAAGTGACCCCCGATGTCTTTGAGGGTAAGAGCCATGACTATGTTGGCAGTCGTATTTTTGGGGGGCAAGTGCTCGCTCAAGCGATCATGGCTGCGGCTCATACGCTAGATAAAGACAAACCCTGCCATTCATTGCATGGCTATTTTTTGCGTGGTGGCGACATCAATCAGCCCGTTATTTATCAAGTGCGCCGTTTGCGTGACGGTCGTAGTCTGTCTGCACGGGAAGTGACGGCCATTCAGTATAAAGAAATGCGCGGCAAGCCGCCGGTTGAGCAAGTCATATTTTCGATGATCGCGTCGTTTTCTCCGATGGAAGAGGGCCTCGAGTATCAAGAAGATATGCCCGTTTATCCGCCACCTGAAGATTTACTGGCAGAGCAGGATCTAAAAGAAGAGTACGTGGGTAAGGTGCCAGATGCGCTCAAAGCCCGCTTTATGCGTCGTCGTCATGTAGAGATTAAACCCGTTAAACCGCGTGACCCGATTCATCCTGAGCCGATGAAACCAAAACAAGCCAACTGGTTACGTATCCGCGAGCTTGGCAATCAGCCCGTGGCCATACAGCAAGCACTGCTCGCGTTTTCGTCCGATTTTTATCTGGTGGGAACGGGGCTAATGTCACACGGTGTCAGCTTTATGACTAGCGGTTTGCAAGCGGCCAGTATCGACCATTCGATGCACTTCCATCGTGATTTTGACCTAAACGGATGGATGTTGTACGACATGTGGAGTGATACGACCTCTAACGCTAAAGGCTTGAACCACGGGCAGTTTTGGCAGGATGGTAAGCTGGTGGCCACCGTACAACAAGAAGGTTTGATGCGTTTGCGTGTGCCAAAGTCTTAAAGTCCCATCTTAAAATTTAGGCTTATATTCTAGAACGCTCAATCATAAAAAAGCGCTATTTTTAAAAATAGCGCTTAGAGTTAAAGTCTTACTATCGGTTTTGAGTTTAACGTTCGATCAGTTTTTCCATGGCGCGAGGCAGACCCAAACTGTCTTGCGCTTTTTGTTCTGTTAACCATTGAAAGGTTATCTCAGCCGCTGACAATTTCTCACTCAACTCGGTCATTTGCGCTGCATTAACCGTTAGTTTTCGCGGGGTCAAATACCAGTGAAAATGCGTGAGCGAGTGCTTGATAGGTGCGCCCTCTAATAAAGTATGACTCACCGATTCTGCGACCAATTTATTTTCTGTCAGCCATTCATTGATGATTTGCTCAGCAGTGGTAAATTCTGTCTCGTAGACTTTTTCATTACTACGGACGTCTAACTGCTTATTCTTGCTAGCATTTTTCGTGTTACCCGTCACTTTACCCGCAATTTTTTCTACAAACTGTAGGGGTAAACTCCACAGTCCGCCCCAAATGCCATTATCAGGGCGCTGTACCCAGAGTATGTCGTGATCCGAGCTTTCAATCAGTAACGCATCACTAAACTTACTGGGCTTGGGCTGCTTCTTTGCTTTAACGGGATAGTCTGTTTCGCGCCCCTCGGCATGGGCCACGCAATCGCCCTTTAATGGACATAACAGACAAGCAGGCTTGCTACGAGTACATAACGTCGCGCCCATATCCATCATCGCTTGCGCAAATAATCCTGAGTCATCGACAGGTGTTAAACGCTCTGCTAATTCCCACAGCTCTTTGGTCGTGGCAGACTTGGTAATGTCACCATCAATCGCCGCCCAGCGCGTTAGTACACGTTTGACATTACCATCGCAAATCACGCCATAGCGGTGCAGCCCCATCGCCATGATTGCGCCAGCAGTGGATGGGCCAACGCCAGAAATGGCCTCCCAACCTGCTAGAGTCTGCGGAAAATCACCTGTCTCCTCGATGACTTCTACCAACTGCTTAGCCCCTTTATGCAAATTACGCGCACGCGCATAGTAGCCAAGTCCTGCCCAGTGCTCAGCGACCAGATCCCAGTCAGCAGCAGCTAACTCCTGTACTGCCGGAAACGTCTCCATAAAACGCGCAAAGTAGGGTAGCACTGTGGTGACTTGCGTTTGCTGGAGCATGACTTCTGATAGCCAAACGATATAAGGATTTGGCGTATCGGTCTGATGCTGTTGCCACGGTAAATCGTGGCGACCGTTTTCGGCAAACCAATCGAGTAGGCGCGGGGCGAAGGAGTTGAGGGAATAGGTGGAGTGATTAAAAGTTGTGTCTAATGGAGTAGCGTTTGAATTGGCAGTTGGCTGGGTCATAGGCAGGTTTTTCATCAACAAAAATTAAAATAGATTGGGAAAGGAGAAAAGGTGAGCAATCATAATTGCCCACTAGTATATAAGGCTTAAGGGGCTATAAATAAAGAGGATAAAAGCTATTGACTACAATAGGTTATTACAATTAACGATAAACGTTATCTAAAGTTTGACCTGCTTTATTTTTCCATACCAACCAACCGTTAGCATTGCGTCCAGTAACGATCTGAGCTGCGCCACTCGGTGTCTTAAATAGATAATCTTCCTTGAGTTTATAAGACTTACTGTCATACTCAACTAAAAGATTACTAATTATCATCTCTTCTTGCTTACGAGTTCCCCATTTTCCTACTGAATTTATTTGCTTTTTACGTAGTAACGAACCTGCTAATACTACAAAGCCATCATCGTTATAATAGCCTTGTGCCTCGGCATCTATTGCTTTGCAATAAAACAATATAGGTTCAGAATGATGAGGGATTTTGTCAGTCTGTATTGCTACTTGATTAGCAGGAGCGGCAACAGTAGTCACATTATTAAAACGACTGATACTTAAAGACTCAAAAATAGGTTGCCCTAATGTGGATAACAAAACATCAAGGGTGTGAAAAAGTTCTTCACAGTCGGCTTTTAATGGTTCAGGAGTATGCGGTAGGTTGCCATTATTACCATTTTTTATTTCATAGCGACCAACTTCAACAGCTGTAGCGATTGCTTTATGTTCCATATATAAAGCATGAGTTTGAGTCATGGTATTATTGGTTGAGAGCATGACAAAAGCGCGCGTCCAAAAGTTTTTCTCACTGTGTTGATTAAGCCTTCTTTTTAAATCGCCAGTTTGGCCGATATAAAGTAACGGCTTATCTGTACTATCGCTATCACCGACTAAAAAATATAAACCAACTTGGTTAGCATCTGGCATCGCAAAAAAGTCATTAATATGGATGCGCGGAATTTCAATCAGACGTACTGTACGAGTTGTCATTTCAGCCAAACGTAATCCGCGAGGATTACCTTTTGGCAGATAGATTTGAATAGTCTTAGCAGATGGTATTGATGGATTCATAGTAGCCTGTATTGGTAATGAGTTTACTTCCGATTCTGCCGAGTACGCTTTTTGCGTAGACGCTTTTCTTCCTCGCGGGCTTTCTTTCTCTCTTCTGCGGCAAGGCGCTGCTCAGCAACCACAATTTCTTCCGCCTCAATCATGGCAGGTGTTTCAAGCGTAATACGACCAATTTTTGCGCTACGCAGCTCATTGATCAGAATCTCAGACATCCGGTAGGTATCGACTTGATTACCCGCGCGCACGCAGCCGCGATTGCGACCTGCCACTTCAAAAAACTCCCAATCGGTCTTGGGTAATTCGTCAATTTTATAGCGAGTTTTTAGCAGCTCAGGATACGCTTGCATTAGGTATTCAGCGGTATAGCTGGCAACATCAGCAAAGTCAAACGCGGTGTCACGGATACCGCCCGTTGCTGCCAAGCGATAGCCAGAGTTTTCGTTTTCAACCTTTGGCCACAGCATACCAGGTGTGTCATAGAGCATGATGTCATCATCAAGTTTGATCAGCTGCTGCGACTTAGTCACTGCTGGCTCATCCCCTGTTTTTGCGACAGCGCGCCCAGCCAATGTGTTAATCAACGTTGATTTGCCAACGTTTGGAATACCCATAATCATGGCTTTGATTTGGCGACCTGTGCCGACTTTGTTAGGTACAAGTTGTTTACAGATTGCGATAATACGTTTTACGTCATTGGCTTTATCGGTATCGCACGCAATCGCTTTGACACCATTTTGCTGCTCAAGATGATCCATCCATGCTTGGGTCAAGTCAGGATCAGCAAGATCGGCTTTGTTTAAGATCTTGATGACTGGTTTTTCGCCGCGTAATGCCGCGACCATCGGGTTTTCACTGCTATGAGGAATGCGCGCGTCAATCACTTCGATGACCACGTCCATCTGCGGCATGATTTCTTTGATTTCGTTGCGGGCTTTGTTCATGTGCCCGGGGAACCACTGAATACTTGCTCTCTTATCCATCTGCTTTTATAACCTTGTTATTCATAGAGTTTAGCGCTAAAGACAGATCATGCTCAATTTAGCTGTGTCTTTAGTCATGGGGTTCAGTTTACTACAGAACCAGCATGCTCACGGTACAATTTCACCCAACCATAGCGCAAGGTGACTCTTATGACTGATCAGCTGGCTCCTTATGGGCGGTTGGACAGGTATTAAATAGCCAATCATAGCGCTTGTTATCAAGTGATCCTGTGCCATACATCTTAAGACAGCTGTTTATTTATTGGCTTATTTTGTCAGCGATCATTGAGGCAAAAAATCATCGATAAAATCGCTACCCAAAAGAAAAGGGCAGCTTCATATTTAAGCTGCCCTTGTACCGCGTTTACACTAGAGCTGTAGACAAAGATGTCTTAGCGATCTTTTTTATTACTGCTTAAATGCTTATGCCAAGTTGGTCTTCATAAACTCCAGCATATTCTCCCAGCTTTGGTTGGCAGCCGCTTCATTGTAACCCAGATCCACCTCATTTTTGGCGGCGCGCTCATCAGCATGGGGGTTGGTAAAGCCGTGTTTTGCATTGTCATAAACATCAATCGTGTAGTCCACATCAGCAGCATCCAGCTCTTTTTTGAGGCCTTCAATCGCATCCATCGATACCATTGAGTCGTCGCGACCATGAGCCACCAGTACTTTTGCTTTAAAGTTTTTGTCCGCTGGCTGTTTGGCTGATGGGTTACCATGGAAAGTTGCGACTGCTTTTAAAGGCATACCTTCGCGTGCCATGTCGAGTACGACTTTACCGCCAAAGCAATAGCCGATTGCGCCTAGGTTGTCGCCGTCGACCGCCAATTGATCACTAAAATCATTGAGAATTAAACGGCAACGTGCCATTAGTGCATCTTGATCGGCAAGTACTTGCTCCATCCACATGTTTGCCATCGCCGCATCGGTGGTCAGCTTGCCTTCACCGTAAACATCCATAGCAACGGCGGCATAGCCTGCTTCTGCTAAGCGTTCCACGACTGATTTTGGATGATCAACCACCCCCCACCATTCTGGAGCGACTAAAATACCTGGCGCTGGCTTTTCATCTGACGCACTTTCTGGCAGCGCCACATAGCTGATCAGCTCGATGTCATTATCAGTGGTACTGATTAATTCGAAAGTCTTAATTGACATATTATTGTCCTTTTTTATGTTATGAGTTTTATTTGTCTGTATGTAGGGCTTGTCGTTTTTCTTACTTTTACTACCTTAACGCCCATGTTAAGCAAAAACAGCTATAATACTGTAACGCTCTTTATCAAAATGCTACTGCCACTTTATGACTATCAATTTGTTTAATAAACATGCTGTTAACTCGGCTTCTGATTCAGGCTCTGACTTAGACCATCACTCAACTGTTAAGTCGGGGCATTCTGCGACTTTGTTTCCTGAATCCGCCGTGGCTGAGCCATTACGCCCACAGTTTTGGACACGCTTTGCATTGGCAGAGCTAAATCATAGTGAATGGGAAGCGCTGTGCGATGGCTGCGGTAGTTGCTGCTTAATCAAATACATCGACAATGATGACGATGAAGAGTTGGTCGAATATACCGATGTGACCTGTCAGCTGATGGATTGTGCGACTGGCTACTGTCAGCATTACGCGACGCGTCAAGAGCACGTACCGGACTGTATACAGTTGACCATGGAGAATTTGCCAAACATGATGTGGCTACCCTCGCACTGTGCCTATAAGCGTTTGTATGAAGGCCAAAACCTACCGAGTTGGCATCTACTGTTGACTGGCGATGTGGTGGCCACCCAGCAGCAAATGCGCGCTGCTAATATTGGGGTGGCTGGACGCTGTGTCTCTGAGATAGGCATGTCTGATGAAGAGATGGAGGAGCGTGTGGTCAATTGGGTAAAACCTTAGCTCGCTTAACGCTCACTTTTTTCAGTCTGTTAGTTAGCAGCTTGAGCCGCAGATTTGGCCTCGGCCTCGGCGAGTGCTTGCGAGTCAGCAAGCGGCGGAATAGGAATGTCTCGACGAATCTGCTGAGAAAAATCGCGACTATGAGTACCAGATTCTGTACTGAGTTGATGGTTAAAACCACGCACTTTTGGATTGATATGAGTACGCTCATACCACGTATCCATCGACCACCGCTGACCGTCCTTATTTGGATTGGCGTCAAGCATACCCACATCATATAGATAGTTTGGCAGCCAGCCCGACACCCAAATGCGATAATCCCATGGCAAACGCTCGCCACTGACGATACGCGCCATGTAAAAGATGATATTGGTACAGTTACTGAGCAGCGTATTGTACCAAGCAGGCTTGGCGTTTAGTTCATCAGCAGCCGTCAAATAAGAGTCAAACAGGGCTCTAACCTCGTGCTGCTGCAGATGACTAATGGGGAACAGATAAACCTGCTCACCGCGTGCGTTACTGCGAGTGTAGATAATATCTCGCTCTTCTGCCGCGATGAGGCTAAGCTCATAACGCCGAAAGAATCCAGCGAGTGCGGAGAAAGACTCGTGCTCTTCTTTACGAATCTCAAACGAGAAGGCAAGAGGTCTATCGTTTTCAAAACGAAAACTGACCAAGGTATGAGCAATCAGTGGTCCCATCCAATACGAGTTGGTCACATCGACACCCGATAATTTGGACAAATCAACCGTGCGCGTCTCCCAGCGTTCGGTCGCGTCCTTGTCGGTATGCCAATCAAAATTACGGACATGGGTCAGCGTAATCAAATCAGGATTGGTCGCATCACGCTCGTAGGAAACCTGCCGGTCGACCTCAGCCATCCAGTCGCGCTCTTGCTTGGGCTCGATAGAAAAAAACCAGCCAAGTCCAGCGACCCAAACCGCCGCATATAAGCCGGTCAGCCATCTAAACCGAGTACTTTTTTTGTTAGAGGGGCGGCTGTTAGAAGGGTTGGCAGGACTAGTCTGTGAAACAGTGTCATTAACCGTCTTATGTTTGAAGGGTTTTTTTTCGAAAAACTGAGGCAAATAGTGAGCCGCAAACATTGCCGACAACAACCCTACAATCGTTATTATTGCCAGCCAAGTGATTGGGCTGGATAATCCAAAGTGATACCACAGTGCCATCACTAACCAGACAGCAGACAATAGTAGTACCAGTGCAATGAAAAATTGCACAACATAACGTCGCCACTGCCGTTGCTGTCGTGGGTGGCTGCCATACGTTTCTTGTCTTTCTACGTCATGACTGCTTAAGCCGTTATCTGAACGATGGCTATTTGAGTGAGATGAAAGCAGACGAGAAAAAAAAGAACGGAGTGACATAGACATAGTTTTGATAAATGAAGGCTTTGACCATAGCAAAGTTTACAACACACTGACAGTACAATTTGAGTGAATTTGTCGTTGAATGTCGATGAACCTTACGATAAAGTGAAGCTAATTTACACTGGTCTATTTGTTATATAATCATAAAAGCGCTGTTTTATTTGCTACTTTTATCCCCATCTATGTTGTATCTGCTGTTTACTTTTTATTTTAATTGCCACTAACTAAAGAGGTTAAATCACACAACCATGTCTGACGACACTCCCAGCCCGAGTAGTTGGTCGATGCGCGGCTTAAAACGCTGGCTATCGACCGCCCCCGAAACCCGTGATGAACTGATTCGTTTGGTACAAGACTCGCGCCAGTTCTTAGAGCCTGATACGGTTGATATGTTAGAAGGCGTGCTGGATCTGCCTGCGACGCAAGTTCGCGAAATCATGACGCCGCGACCGCAAGTGGTTGGCTTGCACGAAAGTACAAGCATTGCCGAAGTGATGGATATTATTCTTGAAACCACCCACTCGCGCTATCCTGTCTTTGACAGCCAAGATGATGACGCCGTCATTGGTATCTTGTTGGCAAAAGACTTGATTCCTATCCTCGTCCATATGGTGCGCAATCAAGAAGAAAAAATTGATAGTACACGTCTAAGAGATTTGGTACGTCAGCCGCTGTACATCAGTGAAACTGCTCGTTCTGATACGTTGCTACGCTCATTGCAACGCACGCAAGTACATATGGCAATCGTCGTCGATGAGTTTGGTAACTTTGGCGGTGTGGTCACGATGGAGGACTTGTTAGAGGAAATCGTCGGTGACATCGTCGATGAGCATGATGACTTTGATGAAGACAGTGATATCAACAATATCATTGCCGATCCTGAAAAGCCAAATACCTGGCGGGTGCAAGCCTCTACGGTGATTGAGGACTGCAATGATGAGCTTGGTAGCCACTTTGATGATACCGATGTGGATACAATGGGTGGTCTGGTCATGCAGGCGCTGGGCTATGTGGGTGATCTTGAAGGGGAGAGCGTGTTGATAGATGATTGGAAAATCACCATCACTGATGTAGAAGGGCGCTTTATCCAAAACTTAGAGCTGACCAAAACGAATGCTGAGTCGCAAATCCTGATAGGCAGTCATTAGTTCGTCGATATGGACTTCACAACGGATTGATACGTTTAAAGAACACGATTGCGGTCGTGTTTTTTTGTGTTTGTAATTGGGCTTTTGCTACGCAATTTTACCCAAGGGTAAGGTTAGGCTGGTATCATGGTCGGGTTTGATTTTTAGATACTGTATAAAACATGATACGGTCAGTTTTGGCTTGGGTTTTGCCTAAAGGCTAGAGCTTTACAATTTTGGGAAATATGGTTTTGGATACCTGCTATGCGTCTGTCTACTGTTGATTTACAAAAACGTCTAAATCCCGTTAAGCCCAAGGGCTTGCCTATGATGCTGACGATATTAATTGCTTGGCTGGCAGGGGCGATGTTTATATTGGCACTCGCGCCTTATGGGATTTGGCCACTTGCGCTGGTATCGCCTGCTATTCTATATGCGTTATTGCTGCCTGAGATGAGTGGCAAGCGTGCCTTTTTTATTGGTCAATCTTATGGCACAGGGCTATGGTGTGTTGGTGCGTTTTGGCTATATACCTCTATTCACGTTTATGGTGACACGCCCGTGTGGCTTGCGCTGATCATGATCGCGCTCATGGGGC
Source organism: Psychrobacter sp. CCUG 69069 (assembly GCF_021023115.1). NCBI lineage: Bacteria > Pseudomonadati > Pseudomonadota > Gammaproteobacteria > Moraxellales > Moraxellaceae > Psychrobacter > Psychrobacter sp. CCUG 69069. The sequence goes on along the minus strand of NZ_QQAI01000015.1, from coordinate 3,650 downwards.
TGGGAATGGGGCTTTTCCACGGCTTTTTGGCGTTGATTTTTAATCGTATGGTCGGTAAGCAGCCGTTGTCTTTTGCCGCCTTGTGGATACTACAAGAATGGATGAAAACGTGGCTATTCACGGGTTTTCCATGGTTGTTCGTCGGGTACGCCTTTACGGAGCAGTATTGGTTGTCCTCACTTGCCCCTGTGGCTGGTGTCTTTGCCGTCTCTTTCGTTGCTGTATTAGTGGCAGCCAGTGTGGTCGAGCTGCCACGTCGCCGCGGTGGTTACCTGATTCCATCGCTGGGTTTGTTGGTCATTAGTAGTGCGTTATGGCTGGTTAATCCGCAATGGACGAAACCTAAAGGCACCCCAGATCTGTCCGTGTCTCTCATACAAGGTAACATTCCGCAAGATTTAAAATGGCTGACTGAGTATCAAATAGAAACGCTGAAAATCTACGCCACCTTAACCAGTACCGAATGGGGGCGCGATATTATCCTGTGGCCTGAGTCATCGATTCCGATGTTTCAGACGGAAGCGGTTGGTTTTATCAGTGAAATGGTCAAAATGGCCAAAGAAACCGACACCACGTGGGTGACAGGTATCCCTTATAAAGATGAAGCGGCGTTTGATGCCAGTACCAACAAATACCCACCGTTTTATAACAGTGTGGTTGCCTTGGGCGCACAAGCAGACGGACTGTATAAAAAGCAGCGTTTAGTACCGTTCGGGGAGTATATACCGTTTGAAGGTTTACTAGATATTTTGCCAAACTTGGCCGGTAGCCAAGATATTATGAGCTATAGTCGAGGAGATGAGGGGCAGTCGCCGCTGCGTGTACGAGGTCATAATTTAGGGGCGGCTGTGTGTTATGAAGTCGCTTATCCAGACACCACGCGTAAAAATGCCATCGATACGGATTTTTTATTGACCATCTCAAATGATGCTTGGTTTGGCACGTCAGCCGGTCCATTACAGCACTTACAGATGGTACAAATGCGCGCGCTTGAAAATGGTCGCTGGTTTATGCGCGCGACCAATACGGGTGTGACGGCCATTATTGACCATAAAGGCCGTATCGTTGAGCGGGCGCCGCAGTTTGAGCGTACTGTATTACGCGGCGATGTACAGGCGCGGGTTGGTAACACCCCTTTTATGCGTTTTGGTAATTATCCTATGTTGTTTATCATGGCGCTGCTACTCATTTTGAGCTATTTTGGCAAACGGGCGGCGAAACCAGCACGTGTGAGCCCGCAGACAAAATAAGTAAGCAGCTTTTATCATAGAAATTTTTATCTCAGCAACTTTTGTCATAAAGAACGATGGCAAAAATTGTCGATAATAAATCCTTTAAATACTTAAGGGTTTTAACAAATCGGTATAAATTGCGATATAATAGATCAATATTTCAAATATTTTGTGCAAGGTGGATAAGGTATGTCAGAAGGTATCGTCAATAACAATCCAAAAAAAGAGCTGTTATATTCTCTAGGTGGCATTGCCTTGTTTTTAGGTATTGTCTTACTTATTGGTGTTTCTGGGTTTTTGCGTCCAGCAGGCGAACACATTACGGCCGAGCCTACCGAAGCATCGGCTGCAGCTGATGAAGCAGAAGCGATTGCTGCTGAAGATGCCGCGCCAGCTGAGACCGCGACAGTGGCTGCAGAAGCAGATACTGACGCCGCCGCTCCCGATACGGCTGCAGATGCAACCGTGACACCAACGATCGCGGCAGACAGTGCGGTGGTTGCCGCAGAAGCTGGTACGGCCACGGCCTCTGGCACCGTAAGCCAAGCTGCCGTTGCAGATGCGGATTTAACCGCTGAGCAAGCCGATGGGGATTTAGATGCAGGCGACGTAGCCACTGCGCAATAAATTTACCAGATTATTGTTTCGTTATATAAGTGTAGAAAAGCTCAGGATGTCAGTGGCAGCGCAAGACACACTGATGCTCAAGGCTTGAGGGTAGCAGCACTACCGTTATGTTAGTGTGATCGTCCCTACTAAAAAATAAAAGCTCGCTCTCACATGAGAGCGAGCTTTTTTGTGGGTATTTGTGTAATTATTAGCCAACTTTTTCTTTACTTGATTATAACCAAGTGAAACAATAATGCGCCTATATGACCGCTTAACGAAATAATTAGAGGTTTGGTCATTACTACAGTGGTCTTTAAAGGAATAAAGTTATGAGTACAGAAACAAAATCAGGGGCTAGGGCTGCTGAACTAGAAGCACTAGATAATGGTTTTATGGGACATCCCAAGCCATTACGCTCGCTATTTTTTACCGAGATGTGGGAGCGATTTTCCTATTATAGTATTCGTCCGCTATTGGTACTCTTTATGGTAGCGACAGTTGGCAGCGGTGGTTTTGGCTTTGATGAAGTCACCGCTTCAGCTATTTATGGTATTTTCGCTGGTTCATTATATTTGGCAGCCGTGCCGGGCGGTTGGTTGGCAGATAACTGGCTCGGTCAAGAGCGCGCATTGTGGTGGGGGAGTATTGTCATCGCCCTTGGTCACTTGTGTATTGCACTCTCGGCCATGTTTGGTATGACGCTGTTTTTCGTCGGTTTGATATGTATTGTTTTAGGCTCAGGTTTATTTAAAACCTGTATCTCGGTGATGGTCGGCGCCCTTTATACTAAAGGGGACGTACGCCGTGATGGTGGCTTTACCTTGTTTTATATGGGTATTAATATTGGGGCGCTATTGGCCGCGCTTATCGTCGGGGTGTTTAAAGAACAAGGCATGTGGCACGTAGGTTTTGGTGTTGGTGGTCTTGGTATGCTGGTATCCTTATTGGTCTATCGTTTTGCTGCACAAAAGAACTTAACGCGCTATGCGCGAGCCAAAGGTATTACCGCTGAGTGGGAGCGCTCCAATGATCGCTATAAAAACATAGGTCTTTGGGTCGCAGGTTTTGTTGGGCTACTCGTGGCAGTCGTGCTACTAGTCTCAACTGGTACGATAGCGTTCAACCCTGAAATGGTTGCGGAGTACATGACCTATATCATCGCAGCCGTGGTCATATCGTACTTTGCTATTATGTTTATTTCACCGCGCCTAGATAAAACAGACAAACTGCGTCTACTGATTTGCTTTATCTTAATCATTGGCTCGACGCTATTTTGGTCAAGTTTTGAGCAGCAGCCAACGTCGTTTAACTTGTTTGCTGATCGTTATACGGACCTTAATGTTTTAGGTTTTGAGATACCAAGTATTTGGTTCCAGTCATTGAACCCTTTGTTTATTTTGTTACTAGCGCCTATCGTGAGTATTATCTGGGTCAAGCTTGGTAACCGAGGACTTGAGCCGAGCAGTATGGCGAAATTCGCGCTAGGTATGCTGCTTGCAGCGGCGGGCTTTACGCTGATGATTTTTGCGTCAAAAAGCATCTTGAATAGCGATGGTGGCTTGGCTTCACCGCTGTGGTTAGTAGGTAGTTTGCTGCTGCTGACGCTTGGTGAGTTGGCGCTTAGCCCTGTTGGCCTGTCGTCGATGACTAAACTTGCACCAAAAGGCATGCAGGGCCAGATGTGAACTGACCCCCATAAGTTGGACACAACTTATGGGGTATTTTTATGCGTTACGATCTGGACTTTAAGCTCAAAGTCATATCATACTATCGGCAAGGACATACCGGAGTCGCAACAGCAAAGAAGTT
>NZ_QQAI01000014.1:0-65855 GCF_021023115.1 Psychrobacter sp. CCUG 69069 | reverse complement strand
GCTATCTTTTTAACAGCTTCAGCTTTAAATTCGTCACTGTAGGTTCTTAATTTCTTGGTCATGGTAAACTCCGATTAATACGCTTAGTTTACCAAGTTTATCTCTACGGTTTCTTCAGCATAGCTCAATGTACTCAAAGTGCATGGATCAGGATAGATAGAGCAGGACAGTATAGAACGCCAGATACAACAAAGCCCCTGATATCAGGGGCTTTAGCTGTTCTATAAGATAGTATAGGACTATATAATGGTACCCGGAGCCGGACTTGAACCGGCACGCTATTGCTAGCGAGGGATTTTAAATCCCTTGTGTCTACCAATTTCACCACCCGGGCAAAACTTGTATTATCTATATAGTAAACATGTTACTTGCTAGATAAGTGCTGGCTATTATAAGCGGTTATACTAATAATGCAAGCTAAAATTAACGTAAAGTTAATAAATAATTGGAGGCTGGAGTCGGAATCGAACCGGCGTTAACGGAGTTGCAGTCCGCTGCATGACCACTCTGCCATCCAGCCAATCAAGGTGGACTATATTAGCAAAAATATATTAAATTACAAGTCATTTTTTAATTAAAAACAGGTTATTTGCTTACTGGTGTACATTTAACTGTTCTATGTAGGGATTTAAGCGATTAAAAGTCGTTATGGCCTTATCACTAAGCGGTTGCCTAGTGATAAGGAGCTAAAAATAATTCTAAAAAATAGTATTTTAAAGGATATCTTTGTTGTTACGTTTGGCTTTTTTGACATCGCGATAAGTCGCGGTGCAAATCAATACCAGTACCCCAAGGGTAATGGCTGGCCAAATTAAAACATATAAGCCATAGATAAAAACGTTGTCCATGATCTCTCCTTATAGTCTCTCTTGCAGCCAACGTTAGTTATTTCGCATTGCTCAATCGTTCTCTGCATGAGATGACCTGATTTAAGTTTCTGATGTTGGTGCTACGTTAGCCTTTTTGTCGTAATTACCCACACGCTGTTTGATGAGGCCAAAGTCGAAGTGCTCATCACCCATGAGGCTGACAATCACACAGACGATAGTGCTGGCACCGTAAGCTGTCAATGAGGCGAGTAAGACCATATATTGGCGTAGGAAGCCAGTGGCAAAGACTAGCATCAGCACCAGCGTAATAGCAGCTGCGATCATACCAATCTTTCGACCTAAGAAGCCAAAGACCATCAATCCAATAACGACAGCCGCACCAACACTGGCCAAGATCTCAAAGAACAGAGCAGTGAAGCCAGTAATCGGTAGCAACTCAAAGCGGGCAATACAAAAGAGGAGTAGGCCAATGATTACGGCTGAGGTAAAGGCAGTATTGGTCACACGATTCCAAAACACACTGGCAATGACAGGAAAGACAATGGCGCCCCATAGTGCCCCAACGAAAACCAGCATGACGAGAATATCAAGCTTAAAGCTGGCAAAAATCAGGCCAGAAGCAGTGGCGATAATCATCGTACCACGACCGATTAGCATCATGGTTTTTGGTTTAACGCGACCTTTAGCGATATTCTTACCGTATACGTCCGCCATCATAATCGTCGATAGCGCTGATAAATCGGAGTCAGCGGTCGATGATAACGAACCAATCACTAAAATAAAAAACAGAGCGATAAACACAGGATGTAGATAAGTGCTAACCATTTGTGGAATCAAATTATTCATGTTGCCATCGAGTGGTTCAATCCCAATGGTCAAAGCCATCAGTCCAATCATGCCAAGACCAATAACAATGCCTGCGTAACCAACGGTAGCGGTGACAAACGTGGCTTTAATCTTGGTTTTATCAATGGCAAATAAGCGCTGAGTAATGGTTTGATTGCCGATTGCATAAGCCAGTACAGCGACAAAATAGGGCGCTCCCTGCTGAAAAAAGGCTTCAGAAGAAAAGAAGTTTTGCTGTTCTAAAGTCAGATTTGACAGTCCACTAACCATGACTTCAGGACCACCCATAGCAAATAGTACCGCTGGAATAATGATGATCCCAATTGCCATTAATGCGACCAATTGGGCAAAATCGGTAAAGACGGAGGCACGAAACCCTGAGGTTAACGTGTAGCTCAACACACCAATACCCGCGATCATCACCCCTGTTTGGAACGATAACGGTGATAAGACAGACACTAGGGCGCCAGCAGCGGTGAAGTTGACCATCAAGCTAATTAAGCTGCCCATAATGTTAGATATGGCTAAAATTAATTGGCTTGATGAACCATGTCGGGCGTGGATGAGCTCACCTAAAGTGTGGCCATCTGGTGCCAATTCACGAAAGCGCATGCCAAAAGGGTAAATGAACAAAATCATCAGTGCCCCCCAAAAGCCGTAATGTATTGGACCTGACACACCGTATTTGTAGCCAGATGTAGCCGCTGCATAAAACGATGCTGCCCAAATCCAAGTAGCGGTCATGCTGGCGGCACCCATGCCAAAGCCAACACCGTGACCTGCGACCATAAAGCCAGAAGTCGTTTCTTTGTCTTTTTTAATTAATAAAGAGAGTAAATAAGTACCACCATAAAACGCCAACAATAATAAAATAATGGTCAACGATGAAAATTGGAACAATGACTCAGTTTTCAAATTCATACCTCGCAATTGTTTTTGATGAATTAAAATTAATGGGATTGATAAATCCCGAAATTTTAGATAGGTAATACCGCTTATGGAGATAAGCTAATGGGCTGCTAGTAGAAATAACAAGCACAGCTAGCAACATTACTTAACTGTTACGACAAGTAAGCATTGAATTTGAGTATCGTGACGTCGTCATTTGGGATATTTACTAAAAAATATATCAACAAATGAGAGGGGCACATTTCAGTAATCGTTAACTGATGAAGGCACCCTAACGCTATGAGAGACGTACGCTCAAGGGTCGCTGAATGTCATAAGAGGCTCGTTAGATGAGCGTCCATAGCCATATTACGGAAAGCGTCAAGCCACACGGCATGTCCTGAGCTAGATTTAGACAGAATGATCAACGGTACAAGAAACCATGAGAGAGATGTTTACTCTATTTTCTTGGTTGATATACAATCTGCAGTTTTAAGAGTAAACGCAATCTAGTCTGAGTAATCAGGGCCATGAATGCGGCATTACTAAATAAAACTACATATCTGTTAAGTGTATGTAACATTTTCGTGCGGTAAGAGTAACCTATTATGTCTTTAACCTCAAATTTTTCCCGATTTTAACTATTATAAGTTCTGGACAGATACAAGTTCTGGACAGAGGTAGTTGATTGATAAGTTTTAAATCATAGGAGGTGAGAGGGAGAGTGCGAATAAACAATTAGCGCTGCGCCTTAAACATCTAAGTAGCCTGAATAATAAGTTACTCTGTCATTACGTAAGAAACCAGCCACGCCCAATCCATAGCGCTCAGCGACACGTATTGCCGTACTGGTGGGTGCAGACATACCAATTAACCAAGGTATGCGACCGCGAATAGATTTTTGCACCAGTTCAATCGATAAGCGTGAGGTCATGAGGACGCAGTCCACGTCTGTCTTGTGTCGCAGTTGCCAGCCGATCAGTTTATCTAGGGCGTTATGACGCCCTACGTCCTCAAATAGGTGTAATTGCTGATTGTAAATGGTCGCGGCGGCATGCAGCGCGCCTGTTAATTGGTGGGTACGCTGGGTGGCTTCCACTTGTTGTCGTAGATCTAGCAGACAGTCAAGGCTTGGTACGATCTTTTTGGGGAGGGCAGTTGTGGAATTTTGACAGTCTTGCAAGCTGCCTTGTGAGTAGCAACTCAAGTCGGGTAGAGCTTGGGTCAATCCTGTGATACCGCACATACCGCAACCTGTACGTCCTGCCAGCTGACGTTTCTGTGCTTGAATACGTTGGTGACAGCGCTGGTTTAGTACCAGCTCCACTACATAAACGTCATAGTCTTGCAACTGCTGCGTGATTTTCTCAAATTCGGCCGCGTCCCCATCTTTATTATCTGAACCTTGGGTAAACTGTTGGTAACTTGAGGGGTCAGTAAGCGAAGTAACTTCCCAATCTAGTAGCTCATGGCTATGCTGAATCAAGCCTTCACTAAACAAAAACCCTACCGCTAGGTATTCAAGCTGGCTAGGACTTGCCATCAGTACGGCATAGTGTATGCCGTTGATTACAATGGCGACAGCGGCTTCCACCGCCAAACTCGCTGGCTGGTTATCAACACAAACCTGAGCAGCACCGCTTTGGTCAACTCTATCTGATGAATAACAGTGTTTTTGCGATGAATGCGCGCGCACAAGCGGCGTCGTAAATTTATCTGTAGCATTCGATATCTTGTGTGCTAAGAGCTCCTCACTAGCTGGTTTACCTTCTTTCACATCGGCTTTCGCTATTATCATGGTGTGTCATATGATCTGGTCACTGGTGTGGTTTTTTGGTGATTTTTCTTGTTAACACGAGCATTACTTAATCATTTGTCTATCATTTACTAGGTAGGATCAGTTATGCCTTCCTCTGCACTCATCCGTTGCAAAACCACGGTCGTTGATTTGTACGCTGGTATGTGCGAATCTGGTGCATGAGTGTCTAAATCAAATAAATCATTACACTCAGGATAATAAGCGGCCACGGCGTTTGACGCAATATCCATCTCAGTCAATACTAATGGCCCTAAGACACGTGGTTGATCCGTACTGTTTTTATTAGGTTGTCGGGTTACCATCACGTTATCACCTGTCTGCCAGCCTAGGCGGCTTATCTCATCAGGATGCATAAACAAGACGTCACGGCGATTGGTATGGCGATAGCGATCTTTGAACCCAAAGATCATGGTATTAAATTGATCATGGCTACGCACGCTGGTCAACTGCCAAATCTTTTGTTCATTGTCTTGAGCGCCATTCATAGGGATCGTAGTATCTGTCACCGTTCTAAACGAGGAGGTCGCCTCTGCCATTTGTGCTGCGACATAAATAATTGGATATTGGGGTACTTCAAACTGTGCTTTACCACTGCTGGTATTCCATACGCGATGGCGAGCAGGGTGATACAAATGAAAACCGCGTTCAGATGCACGAATACGTTGGTTGAAATCTTCAAAACCGTCAATCGCTTGGGCAATATAATCACGAACGACATCGAAATCCTCACTCATCCTTTGCCAAGGGATGGACGAGTCAGAGCCAAACACATGGGTTGCGATGTCTGCCACAATCTGCGCTTCAGATTTTAAATGCTCACTAACGGGCTTAAGGTTACCTTGAGTGGGTACCACCTGACACATAGAGTCTTCGATGGTCGCAAACTGCTCGCCTTTAGCGGTAATGATGCGCTCTGTACGACCCAAGCAAGGTAAGATAAGATTGTTTGCACCGGGGTATAGCATCGTCTCGTTGAGCTTGGTGCCCACAAAAATATTCAGCTGAGTCTTGGTTAACGCTTGTTGAATCGCGCTGGTATCCGGCGCGGCCACGGCATAATTACCACCCATACCCATAAAGACTTTTAGCTTGCCCATGATCAGTGCTTTTGCTCCTGTCACCACATCATAACCCTGTACTTGCGGCATAGGATGCTCAAAAACACGTTCAAGGCTATCCAGCAGTTTTTGCGCAGGGCGCTCATGGATACCCATGGTGCGATCGCCTTGTACATTAGAGTGTCCACGAACGGGAGATGCGCCTGCGCCATCAATCCCAATCATACCCATCAGTAGTAACAAGTTGGCAATCATACCCACATTGTCGTCACCTTGCACGTGCTGGGTGATACCCATGCCCCATGTGCAAATCGTTGCTGAGCTATCGGCAACCAGCTTAGCAAGGCTTATGATTTCTGCTTGAGAAATGCCGCTACTCAGCTCAATGTCTGACCATGATTGCTCGGTTAGCCACTGTTTTAATGGCTCAAAACCTGAGGTGTGCGTCGTAATAAAATTCGTATTGATTTTATGATTTTCAACCAACCATTTGGCAATACCCGTCAATAGTGCCGCATCGCCGCCGATTTGAACTTGAATAACGTCGTCAACCACATCCGCGCTTTGTCCTGCCGCCATGTGCGTGGGCTTTTGTGGATTTCTAAATTTACTGAGGCCTTGTTCGCGCATTGGGTTGATCGAGAGAATGCGACATCCTTGCTTGTGAGCATGGGCGAGCATTTCCAGCATACGCGGATGATTGGTGGCTGGATTTTGTCCAAACATCAATATGAGCTTGGCCTGTCCAAAATCCTCTAAGGTTACCGTCGCTTTACCAACACCCAATTGTCTACCCAGCATTACTGAGGTTGGCTCGTGACACATGTTCGAGCAATCGGGTAAATTGTTGGTACCAAAGTAGCGGACAAACAACTGATACATAAAGGCAGGCTCATTAGTGACACGTCCTGAGGTATAAAACAGCGCCTCATCTGGGGAGTCAAGCTGTCCTAACTGTTCAGCAATCAGACGATAAGCGCTGACCCAAGGGATGGGAACATAGCGGTCTTGCGTGGCATCATAATATAGTGGCTCTGACAAGCGGCCAATGTGCTCAAGCTCATAACCTGACCAGCCTTGTAGCTCGGTGACGCTATGTCTTGCAAAAAATTTGGCATCCGCTTTACGGGTCATGGTCTCACTGGCAATAACCTTAATGCCGTTTTCACAGACATCAATGGCTTTATGTGACTTATGATCAGGCCAAGCACAGCCTGGGCAGTCAAATCCACCCTGAGGCTGATTGCTTTTGAATACACTCAGACCCCCTCGTAAAAAGGTTTGATAATCCATCAGCTTACGCGTGGAGGAGATCAGCGCAGGCCAACCAGCGGCAGGGTAGGTATAAATAGGAATTTTGCGCATGACAGATCTCGTAGATAAGTGACGATAGCGAGGCTTTGGTAGACAATAACTATATAATGGACAGTGAAAACTTCATACGACCATTAACTATAGATAACAAAAAACCTTCAAGAAGCCATGCTTTCTTGAAGGTTTATCATGTAAATACTCACTCACAAGAGAGCGTAGAATGACGTCTTCTTAAGTGAGGTTTTCATAAATATCATCTTTTTAATATATCAGTAACGTGCGTCTTTAGGTTTTTTACCATTTGGCCAGTCATTGACCTTACCAGCAAAGTCAGGTCGCGGCTGGTGAGTAAAAAAATGCGCCACATCGACGGCATCTTGATCGCTCAGTACATTGCCGTGACCCCATAACCCTTTGGTCTGGATACCCATCGGCATATTGTATTTTACAAAAGCCGCCGCTTTATAAGTACGTGCCATACCCGCACCGATATTAAAGGATTCATCGCCCCATAGTGGCGGGAAGACGATATCGCCGCGACTGTCTTTGAGGCCTTCGCCATTATCGCCATGGCAAGTCGCGCATTGAACCTTATAAATTTGTTCACCGCGCATAGGGTCTGGTATTAATGAGTCATCAACTTTGCCAGCGTTACGAATATCGACCTTTTGTTCCTTAGGCGTGTTTTGCGACAACCATTTCATATAGGCCATCATCGCCAGCATTTCAGGGGACTGGCGATCTAAGGGCTTGCCATTCATTGAGCGTTGAAAGCAACCATTGATCCGTGCTTCTAAATCGACTTCTTTTCCAGAGCGTGGCATGATACGAGGATAGGTGTTATAGCTATTGATATATGGATCGCCAAGCGGAACTTTACCTTGCGAGATGTGACAGCTGTTGCAATTCATTTGCGCGCCCACGTGCTCTGGTAATAGGCGCTTGGTTTCATTTAATAAGCGTTTACCATAAAATATCTCATCAGCGTTTGGCTCATCCAAGATAGCCGTGTCTTGCGGCAGCACATAAGTGCCGATATCTTCGTTGGCATCATCTGCGGTGACTAATCCGTACTCAGGTGCATTTTGCTCGACAGGCTCGGGCTGTGAGCAACCACTACTGATAGCAGCGACACTAACCGCTGAAGCAGTAAGGATAGCGGTGGTTAGGTTGCTCATCTTGATTTTTTGAGAGATAACGCTGGCAATAGTATGCAAGTTGAGTGGAGGTTTTTTCATTATTTTGCTCCTTTTGTTTGCGCATCAATACTTAAGTCTGGGGCGATATCCGTACTGGTTTTTGGTTTTTTAGCGAGGAAAGCCCGCATTTTTACCACGTCATTGACATCGATTTTGGGCGCTTGGTTGGTCCAGCTATTACGGACGTAATTTACCACTTCTGCCACATCTGCATCGCTAAGATTGCTGAATTCAGGCATAGTGAATGCCATACGGTCATGTGGGGTTTCAGGCATACGACCTCCGCTCAAGGTAATCTGTAGTACCGAATCAGCGTTTTTAGAATAGACTGCACTATTACCATCAAGCGCTGGGAAAATACGCGCGACCCCTTTACCATCGACACGGTGACAAACTTGGCAATATTCGGCGTACAAAATTGAACCGCGCGAATCATAGTCGCCATCTAGTAGTTTTTGCGTGGTGATGTCTTTTTTCGTAGGCAGTGTGGCTTCCTTGTTTGGCGCTGGTGTTAACGTTTTTAGATAGGATGACATGGCGTTGATATCGTAGTCCGTCATATATTGGGTGCTATGCTCAACTACTTCAGCCATGGCGCCAAAAGCAGCAGTGGTATCAGTACGTCCGGTCTTAAAGAAATCATTTAGTTCTGCAACTGTCCAAGTACCAAGTCCGCGATGCTCACCGCGTATGCTTTTGGCACGCCAGCCATCGATGATGGCACCGCTCAAATATTTGTTAGAATCTGCATTACTTAGAGCCGTTTCTTGGAAACCGATACCGCGCCCAGTGTGACAAGAGCCGCAGTGCCCGGGACCTTCGATTAAGTATTGACCACGAGTCAATAGGGCGTCGTTTGTCTCAGGAACAAAGTCACGCTTGCGATCAAATAAGACCTGCCAGTATGCCAAGGGCCAGCGCCAGTTTGCTATGGGAGGTAGCTCACTTTTTAGATTGGTTTGCTTGACGGCTTTGACATCGGACATAAAGAAGGCGTACATAGCGGCTAAGTCTTCGTCTGGCATGAGCTGGTAAGATGGGTACGGCATAGCAGGGTACAAGGTTTTATTATCACGGCGTACCCCATGTTTAACGGCGTTTTTAAAGTCGTCGAAACTATAGTTGCCGATGCCGGTTTCTTTGTCTGGCGTGATATTGGTTGAATAAATTGCCCCAAGCGGCGTTAGCATAGGCAGGCCGCCTGCATAAGTCTCGCCATTGAGCGTGGTATGACAAGCGACACAATCAGCGGTGCGTGCGATATATTCACCCTGTTTGATGAGAGCAGGATCAGTGATATTGACCTCGATATCGCTACTGCTAGTACGTATATTTGGCAGTAATTGCCCAATAATAAAGGCAACGGCCAGCCCGATAATGGCTGTTACTATTATAATCAGTGGCCATTTTTTCATAAGCCCGCCCTCCATAAGATATTTTTACCAAGCTTATAATCCATCACCCATATTTCATGAGGAGTGTTAGTCATCCAGATGAAAAACAAATATTTGTGATTTAAGCTTCGCGAATTAAAAGTTACACGACTGTCATCTAGTATAGGGTAGCGGGTAACATTGTGATATTGTGGAAAACCACATTATAAATAAGGTTTTCATTTATAATGCAAGTTTGGGCGGACAAACGGAAAGCGAAATTTATGCATAGAAGGCTTAAAAGCTTGGTGACCTTAAACGCTTTTCGCGTTATTTTTGCAGCGCTTCTTGCTTGGTCAATCTTGTCCAAGGCAAACGCACAAACTTACTATTTAGGTGTGTTGGCACCTCAAGGTGAGACTGCCGCGCAAAATCGCTGGCAGCCATGGCTCGATGAGCTCAATAATCAGTTGTCAGATGACACCGTGATATTGGTACCCTTAGCGCTGGAAAATTGGCAACAGCAAATTGGTGCCCAACAGTTTGCTTTGGTGCTTGGTCCTCAAGTACAGTTTATAAAAATGAATACCACGAGATGGCGCTGGTTGGCTACCCTCCAAGCAGATACTGCCCAATCGGACTTAATTGCTCCCGCGAATGACAATGCTCAAAGTTTTGATGCGCGCAAATATGAGAATCAGCTTTCTACCACTGTCATTCTCGCCAATGAATTTAATAAATTAAATGAGCGTGTATCACTAAAACAGCCTAGTGCGATGGAAGAAGTCGCTAGTGCACTATGGGTTGCCGCTGACAGCGATATTTATCGGCTGCAAGATTTACAGCAACGTAGTGTTGCTGCGGTTGATGCCGATGCATTTGGTGGTTATTTATTAGGAGCGCATTTATTACAGAAAAACGGCCTAGCACCCAATCGTTATCGAGTACAGTTTGTCGGTTATCCGATTGAGAATACTTTGCATACCTTGGCTAGCGGAAAAGTAGACGCTGCAATCGCGCCGCTTTGTTTAATGGAAGAGATGGCGCGGCAGGGTAAAATTAATGAAAGGCAGTACCGGTTGATTCATCCAGTCGCGACAGTATCAAGTTGTCAGTCTTCAACGGGAATATATCCAAATTGGACGTTAGCAGCGACAGAGCAAGCACCTGCCAATTTAATACGGCAAATCAATCAGAGTATTTTTGGTGTAGTACGACCAGTCAATGATAAAAACAGTTTAAGGCAACGCTGGCTACCACCAGAGTCTAGTACTGATGCTGAACGCATACTATATGAGATGAATCAGCATCCAGCGCAAAAGCCGCTTGGAGCACACATCGTAGATTGGATAAAGTCGCATCGATTGTGGATGGGTATGATCATTTTTATTATCGTGATATCGGCGATTAATTATGGCTGGATGAGCTGGCTGGCATGGCGGCAGCGTCAAAAGATACTGAAACAAAATAGTCTGATCCGAGGTTATGAACAGCAGTTGCGTCAAACAGAGCGCTTTGCTGTCATCGGCGAAATGAGTGGCTCAATCGCCCATGAGATTAATCAGCCACTAGCGACCATACAGAATTATGCGCAAGGGCTGTTGATACGTAGTCAGCAAGCAAACTCGCCTAAAAAGGCTGATGATATAGTGCCAAATGATAATGCACTGACAGACAATGCGTTGCAGCAAATCGTTAATGAGACCGAGCGAGTCGCCGCTGTAGTAGCTAATATCCGAAGCTGGGCGGGCCAGTCGCAAGCCAGTGAAGTCAAAGTCGATATCGCAGCAACGTACCAACAATGTATCTTGCTATTGGGTGAGCAAGCAGTAGGTACTCACTTTTGGCTAGCAAGTGATTATCAGCACTTAACTTTGCCAAATTTATTGCTAGATCAGTTACTGATAAATAGCGTAACTAATGCCGCGCAGCAAGGGGCGACCAATGTCCTGCTACGCTGTCAGGCAGAGGAGTATAATGATAAGCAATGGTTGGTATTGCATCTAAGCGATGATGCTGGCGGCTTTGACCAAGCCCAGCTTAAGGCGCGGCACCTACCAGAAATCCTGCCCAGTCAGTACGCTACCCAATCAACGAAAGCAGATGGACTAGGGTTGGGACTAATGATATGTCAGCGATTATGCAAGTCGCTTGGCGGTGTGATGCAGCTGAATAATGTGAACGTAGGTGATGAACTTGATAAAATTCATGCGATAGATGGCAAACATCTGCAGCGTTTCAAACGTATCCTAAATGGTAAAATCCAACTGACGCAGACCAGTACTGCCCACCAGCCTTTAAACTTCATAGGTGCACAAGTATCTTTTTATTTGCCTTTACCTGTAACGGATAGAGATGCTGATAGTGGCATGAGTCACAAGTATCTGAAATGAGGCACCTTGCTTTTTGAGATCCAACTGATATAGCCAATAAGGTAGTGTATGACCTCTGATCAAGTAGCAAGCACACATTCTGACAACGTATCTAATAAAGTACCGGAAATACTCCCTGAGCAGTTAATAATTCATATCATCGATGATGAAGAAAGCGTTCGTACCTCGTGTGACTTTCTAATTAGTAGTTTGGGAATGCCGACTCGAGTATGGTCGAGTGCCACGGTGTTCTTGCAGCAAGTAGATATTCATAGACCCGCAGTGATTGTCAGTGACTTGATGATGCCTGAGATGAGTGGTCAATCCTTACAAGCAAATCTTGACAAGTGCGGTAGCCCTATGGCGCTCATTGCGTTAACCGGTAATGGCGAGATTGCTGATGCAGTCAATATGCTTAAACAAGGGGCAGCCGATTATCTAGAGAAGCCTATCAAGAGCAGCCGCTTACAAGAGGCCATAGCATATGCTCAACAGCTAACTATTAAACGTGCTAAGCGTTACGAGATTCGCCATCTATACATGCAGCTGACTGATAAAGAAAAGCTGGTAGCCAATGAATTGTTAGGGGGTAATCTGAATAAGAATATCGCTGATCATTTAGATATATCAGTCCGCACGGTAGAAGTGCATCGCTCACAAGTCATGAAAAAAATGCAATCACAGCATGTCAGTGAGTTGATTCAAAAATTAGTTATGCTTGAGTCTTAACAGTTAGTAAAAAATTGATGCTTAACCATTTTGCCTGACAATAAAAAACGCCTGTTATTAGACAGGCGTTTTGCACTCTCTGTTTTCATTTTAAGGCAGTGAGTTTACATGAGCTAGCTCAAAATCAAGCTGTCATCTTCAACTTTTTCACCGCGAGTTTGCTCAAACATGTCGAGCAAATCATGCACGGTCATACCGCGACGAGCCTCACCAGCCACGTCTAGTACGACTTGGCCTTGATGTAGCATAACGGTACGCGTGCCATGTGCCAAAGCCTGCTGCATCGAGTGTGTGACCATCATGGTGGTAAGCCCATTGTCCGTGACAATCTTATCGGTTAACTCTAAAACAAAAGCGGCTGTTTTAGGGTCAAGCGCCGCAGTGTGTTCATCAAGCAATAAAATCTTGGAGGGTTGCAATGATGCCATCAGCAAACTAACCGCTTGACGCTGTCCACCGGATAATAATCCCATACGGTCAGTCAGACGATTTTCTAGTCCTAACTTTAGGACAGACAACTTTTCTCGAAATAAGTCACGGTTATTCTGGTTTAGGGCAAAGCTTAAACCACGCTTGCTGCCGCGTTTATAGGCCAGGGCCATGTTTTCTTCGATAGTGAGCGCCTCACACGTGCCCGCCATTGGATCTTGGAACACACGCGCCACCCAATGGGCGCGCTGATGGGCGCTTTTTTTGGTGACATCAATACCATTTAACAAGATTGAGCCACTGTCGACACGCGTGGTACCACTGACCGCATTTAAAAAAGTCGACTTACCAGCACCATTGGTACCGATGACAGTCACAAACTCACCATCCGCAATGTTCAGATCGATACCGCGTAGGGCAGGGTTTTCAATGGGTGTGCCAGGATTAAAGGTCAACCGTAAATCTGTGGCTTGCATCATAATAATTATTCCTTATGTTTGCCTCAAGCTTGGTGAGCACAGTCGCTGTTTACGACGTTGTTGTTCGTTAACGTTGAGATCGTAATTTGCGGCTCAAAATCTCGTTTTTGGCTTTAGGTAATACCAACGCTAATACCACTAGCAAGGCGGTAATCAAGTTCAAATCTTGCGGGCCAAAGCCAATACTGCGTAGCGTATCGCTTGACAGAGCCACCTGAATGAATAGCTTGTATAACACGGCACCCACGACCACGGCAAAGGTAATCAGCCAAATTCGCTTGGCAGGAATAATGGTCTCACCGATGATGACGGCTGCCAGACCAATGACAATCGTACCGATACCGATCGAAATATCAGCGCCGCCTTGAGTCTGGACAAACAGCGCACCCGCTAGCGCAATCAAACCGTTCGAAACAGCCATACCGACGATGGTCATCCATGAGGTATGGATACCTTGTGCCTGTGCCATTCTTAAGTTTGAGCCGGTAGCACGCATGGATAAGCCCGTTTCGGTACTATAAAACCAGTCTAAAAACAACATGGCAAGTAGCACGACCGTACCAATGATAAGACAGCGCATCCAATAGCCGTTGCCATCGGTTACCAAGGTACTAAAGACCGTCGTTTCACCCAGCAATGGCAAGTTTGGCGCACCCATGATGCGTAAGTTGACAGAATACAACGCTACCATCACCAAAATACTGGCAAGGAGTTGCAAAATACCAAGTTTGACGTGTAGCCATGCAGTAACGATACCGGCGACTGCCCCTGCTAGCATACCAAAGGCACATGCCAACCATGGGTTGATACCAGCAATGATAGAAATACCAGCGACTGCGCCGCCTAATGGAAAACTACCATCAGCGGTTAAGTCGGGAAAGTCGAGAGTGCGAAATGAGATCAGCACACCAAGTGCGACTAGGCCATAAATCAGACCACTTTCAAGCGCACCAAAAAAAGCAATTAAGGACATAAGAGATCAGTAAGTCATAACCAAGCGTTTAGTAAATAACTGTCTAGTCATAGCGTAAGTGAGCGGTACCTACCACCGCTGTTTTACCTATGGTTTGTCAGTCAATGTTAGCTAAACGGCTAAGCGGTGAATTTAACAGATTAAGCAATCTGCGGTTAGGGTAAACCAAAACATGTCACGATGAACAACGATCATAAGCCACCTTGGTTCAAAGCTTCGATTCAAAAATTTGTCAATCTAGAAATGCGTCAATACTTTATACTTAGCAAGTGTCTTATCAGAAATGAGCCACCGTAAAGTAGTAAATAACTCTCGCTTAAATAAGAAGCCCAGCCTACTGATTCATAGCTGGGTTTCTTATGTTAAACACTGGGTCTCATAGCGAAAAGCTAAATGACGAATAATGATAAATTGGTCAAAACAGTCGTTTATCGGGTGACTGCTATGATAAGACAACTATAAAAGTGCGTTATTCTACCACTTCTTTTGCTTTATCGATAACCGCTTGTGACAAAGTAATGCCTTGTTCTTTAGCGTGTGTTGGGCTGACATATAAATCGAGATTCTGCGGGGTATAGACAGGGATAGCGCCTGCTTTTTCACCGTTTAAGATACGCACAACGATTTTGCCAGTTTCGCGGCCAAGATCGTAGTAGTTTACTCCCAATGCTGCAATTGCACCACGCTCAACTGAGCTGGTATCTGAGGCAATGAGTGGAATCTTACTTTCTTTAGCAATTTGATATAGCGACTCATAAGCGGAGACCACATTGTTATCGGTCGAGGTGTAGATCATATCGACTTTACCTTCAAGGCTACGTGCTGCCATTGCGATATCATTACTACGCTGCGCAGGTGCCTCATGCACATTGATACCTAGTGGCGTCAGTTTCTCTTTGAGGTTTTGTAAAGTGATGGTTGAGTTTACTTCACCTGGACTATAGACATAACCGACGTTCTTTAAATCTGGAATGATTTGACGCATCAATTCGATTTGTGGCTCATAGGGTAGTGCGTCTGATGCTCCCGTTACATTGGTACCAGAACCATCTAGTTTAGGTACTAGCTTGGCTGCGACTGGATCGGTGACGGCTGAGAATACCAACGGAATACTGCTAGTAGAAGCGGCGACAGACTGGGCCGATGGGGTTGCAATAGCGACGATAACATCGGGTGCATCGGCAACGAATTGTTTGGCAATCTGGCCAGCAGTGGCCGTGTTACCCTGTGCACTTTGGAAGTTAACCTTTAAGTTTTCACCATCTTTAAAGCCGGCCTCATTTAACTCATCGATGACACCTTTGCGTACATCATCAAGCGCTGGATGTTCAACGATAGCGGTGATGGCAACGGTCTTCATATCAGTTGCGGCATCGCCAGTTGCACTATCCGTGGTACTCGCATCTTGTGCTGACTGGTTACAACCTGTCAAGAGGGCGGTACAAACGCCGCCTAACAATAGCGCCTTACTAAAATTGAAACGACCAAAAAGATTTTGATACAACATGGGTCTCACTCCTGAAAACAATAATGTGTCCGTACATTATTTAATAGATGGATAAAAGGTAAAGCGCGCCATATAGATGGCCAAATATTTTGTGTTAGTACTGTTTGTCAGTACTACTTGTTAGAGCTATTTATCCGCACTCTGTGCTTGTTTGTCGACATTGATGGCATTTTTTAACAGGTCATCTGACAAGCTCACCCCTTGTTCAGCCGCGTGTTTTGGGCTTGCGTATAAGGTGAGGGTATTCATCACTTCAGGTTTAATCGTGTTGACCGCCTCGCCACTTAACACCCGATAAACCATTTTGCCTGTGGTACGACCAAAGTCATAATCGTTGACACCAAGTGCAGCAGTGGCACCGCGTCTGACACTAAATTCATCTGAGGCGATGATCGGAATATCAAGCTCGTTTGCGGCACCGGCCATCGCTTCAAATGCTGATACCACATTATTGTCTAACGAGGTATAAATAACATCGGCGCGTCCTGCAAGGCTACGAGTCGCCATAGCAACGTCAGTGGGGCGATTGGCGGTGACGTCTAGTATTTTTAGGCCACGGGCGGGTGCGGCTTTCTTAAGTTGATTGAGCACCACAACCGAGTTGACCTCACCGGGGCTATAGACGTAACCAATGGTCTTGGCATTGGGCGCAATTTTTTGAATGTTGTCTAACTGTGGCTCGATTGGTAATTCACTAGACAAACCTGTCACATTGGATTGGATAGGCACGTCGTTTTCATCGATAAGCTTCGCTGCTACCGGATCTGAGATGGCGGTATAAATAACGGGTACCGTCTTGGTTGATGCGACAACAGACTGCGCAGATGGCGTCGAGATTGCGACGATAGCATCTGGGTTGTCACCGGCAAACTGTTTTGCAATCTGACCCGCTGTCGCTGTGTTGCCTTGGGCGCTTTGGAAATTGACGGTTAGGTTTTGACCTTCAACATAGCCTTTATCAGCCAGCTCATCAATAATGCCGCGACGCATCTCATCTAATGAAGGATGTTCGACGATTTGCGTGATGGCCAATGTTTTGGCAGGCTTATCAATATCGGCAGCTGTATTTTCATCAGTCGTGGCAGCGGTGTCTGTGGTATTTGAACAGCCAATTAATCCAAGGGTGGCGCTGATAGCAGCACCGTATAGGCTCAAGCGTAAGGTAGAAGCAATAGTCATTATCAGGTTAACTCATAGGTTATATCCGTCTCAAAACCAAGCGCACGTTATTACTTGCTCAGCCTAATTATTGTAAGGCTTACGCTCGTTTTCGTTAACGTTGGTTCTTAAGAATGATATTGGAAAGTGCAGATTAGCCGAGTCAATGCTATGTTGATGCCAAGATAGCAGGCTAACAATAAAGTAATCGTTCCATCGATCATTATGGTCATATTATGACAGTAATGTAACTTATCGCAATAAAAAATTAAAGCGTATTCGTCATAGGGTGCATTAAGGTATGTGCTGAGGGTTTTATTGGAGAAGGTTTCACGGGTTTTGATCACAAAAAATTCCGCTTAAGGCGTGTTTATATCTAATAAAACTGTCATTCAAAAGCGTACAAGCCAGCAACGCATTCATTACGTAGCCACTTTATAATGAACATAAACTAATTTTCATAAGAAAGTAACATTAAAAAGTCACGTTAAAGAGAGTCCAAAATTCATCGAATGCTGATTTGATGAATGTTCGATAGACTCTGGTATTTAGCTAATCTTTCATAACCGAATATACTAAGGATGACATCATGAACACTGCTAATTTTAAGTTATTAACCATTGCTGGTATTACGGCCGCCTCGTTGACTGGTTTGCCTGCTATGGCAAAAGACCATCATGGGCATAATGGCAACGGTCATGGAAATGCCAAAAACCAATCCGTTTATGTCGGTAATAACCATAGGGGCAATGCCCATCCGAACATCAACGCTTATCGCAATGCTAGCCCTAACGCCTCATTTAAGCGTGATCTTGATAAATACGGCTATAGAGTAGTCGGCAATCTCGATAGAGATATCTATGATCGGTCAGTCGTTTTAGATCGTTATGATGACCGCTACGTTCGTATTCGTACGCCAGAAAATAACATTGTGACCGTGATTAATGACACGTTGCAGATCATTGATATTTTGAGTAGATAAGGGTAAGGCTTGAGTTTTACTCATTTTATAAATCAAGCACAAAAAAACGGTCTGTTTAGACCGTTTTTTTATGGCGATAGTTTTATTCGTGTCTAGAGTCTACTGAATAATCATCCTATCATGACAGTATTGACCCCAACCTCATAAGGTTAGGCCAACGTATCACCAACCACACAATCATCAGGTAGGGTTACGACCGTTAGTCCTGTTTTTGGATTACCAGTCGATAGTACCATCCCTTCTGAAACACCAAACTTCATTTTGCGCGGCGCAAGATTGGTGACGCAAATGACTTTCTTGTCGACCAGTTGCTCAGGCTCATAAAATTTACGAATACCGCTAAACACATTACGCGGTTTGTCTTCGCCGACATCTAGGGTAAGCTGTAATAGCTTATCAGCGCCTTCGACATGGTTGCATGCTAAAACGTGTGCCACTTTCATCTCAACTTTGGCAAAGTCTTCGATACCAATGTAGTCAGTTTGCTCGGCATCTGCTGCTGGCGATGTGTTTTTTGCGTCTGGTTTGTTGCCTTCGCTAGGTACGGGCGTCTCTGTTTGCGTTAACGAGGCTTTTGAGTCTTCAACCATGGCCGCGACATCTTTTTCTTCGATACGCTGCATCAGTGGTTTGAACTTATTGATTTTATGTCCAAGCAGCCATTCATTACGGCTGGCAAAGCTTAAGTCATCAATGTTTAAGAATGCTTTGGCATTGGCCGTCAGTTCAGGCAGTACAGGTGCAAGATAGACCATCAACTGACGGAAGATGTTAATCGCCACCGAGCAGACGTCTTGGACTTCTTGCTCAGTGCCTTCCTGTTTAGCCAATGACCACGGTTTTTTAGCGTCGATATACTCGTTGGCTTTGTCCGCGCACTGCATGATTAAGCGCATGGCACGTGAGAATTCACGGTTTTCATAAGCGGCAGCAATCTCATCGCCCGTTTTGGTAATATCTTCTAACAGCTCAGACTCTACGCAAACATCCGAGAGCATACCGTCATATTTTTTCACTAAGAAACCAGCACTACGACTGGCGATATTGACCACTTTACCGACCAAATCAGAGTTAACCTTTTGCATGAAGTCTTCTAAATCAAGGTTGATGTCTTCAACTTTGTCAGACAACTTGCTGGCAAAGTAATAACGCAAATATTCAGGATGCAAATGCTCAGCGTAAGTTTCAGCCTTGATAAAAGTGCCGCGTGATTTACTCATTTTTTCGCCGTTGACCATCAAGAAGCCGTGGGCAAAGACACCCGTTGGCGTGCGGAATTCACTACCCGCAAGCATGGCTGGCCAAAATAAAGCGTGGAAATAAACGATATCTTTACCAATGAAGTGATAAACCTCGGTTTTGTGCTCGTTTTCTTGCATCCAATAACGGTCAAAATCAAGCGCTTGCTCTGTCCCTTCGCGCTTATCGCACAGGTTTTTAAAGCTTGCCATGTAGCCAACTGGGGCATCAAGCCACACGTAAAAGTATTTATCTGGCTCATCGCTTGGGGTGTCTGGAATCTGGAAGCCAAAGTAGGGCGCATCGCGTGAGATATCCCAGCTGGCAAGTCCAGCATCAAACCACTCTTGTAGTTTGTTGGCGACCGACACTTGCAAGCGATTGTCACTGCGCGTCCAATCTTTTAAGAATTGCTCAAACTCTGGCAAGTCAAAGAAATAATGCTTAGAGGTTTTGAGGACAGGTGTGGCATCAGATAACGTTGAATGTGGGTCTTTTAGATCTGTTGCATCATAAGTGGTACCGCAAACTTCGCAATTATCACCGTACTGGTCTGGCGATTCACATTCAGGGCAAGTGCCTTTGACAAAACGGTCGGCCAAAAATAACTGCTTTTCAGGGTCAAAAAGCTGCTCGACGTCTTTTGTACTAATGTGCCCTGCATTATTTAGACGACGATAAATCATTTCAGAGAATTGTTTGTTTTCTTCTGAGTGAGTGGTGTGATAGTTATCAAAGTTAATCAAAAACTTCGAAAAATCTGCTTCGTGAGAGGCTTTCACTGAGGCAATTTGCGCCTCTGGCGTCACGCCATTGGCTTCTGCTTTGAGCATGATTGCCGTACCGTGTGCATCATCCGCGCAGACATAAGTGACCTGATGACCTTGCGCTTTCATCGCGCGTACCCAAATGTCTGTCTGAATGTATTCTACAAGATGCCCCAAATGGATATAGCCATTGGCGTAGGGCAGCGCACTGGTTACTAGAATCTCACGCACTTTTATCACCTATATTTTTATATAAACGGGTTGGTTATCTAACGTCTCAAGCGATTTATAGCCAGCAAACGCGATATTATCAATATTAAAAACTTCTAAAAATAATAAAAATTTAAAAAGTGTGCCTATGATACCGTAATTCGACTAAATTTGTGATATTCCTTAGTAATTACTTCTCGTTTGTCAGGCATCTTTTCACCATAAACAATAGGCCTGCACCACATTTGATGGTGGTAGATCAGACATAAAAAACCCACCAAGCTACTCGCTCAGTGGGACCTTTATTTGCTTAGGCCGCTTCGATAATGAAAAACGAATGATAATTTCAATAGGCCTTAGAATGAACCAAACATCGTCCCTAAGATAATAACGGCGACCACAGCGATCAGGGGGATCACCATCGTGACCATTGCTAAGTTTAAGTACGACTGCTTATGCGTTAACGCGAGAACCCTCCTTGGCAAACTAAAGCAGCGAGTAATTAGGGCATATGGTCATACGTCAATGCAGCAGAACGGTTGAATGTGTTTTGTTAAGTATAAACTGAGGTAGATCCTGACTTCACATGTGCTGTATCACTGCGCTGGCTCGTGTGTTCTTAATGTTATTCTCTAGTCGCTGCTAGAATAATATGCTAAGTTAGCATAAGTATCTTATATATGATATATCGATAGGTAGTGTATTGGTATAATGTCTAAAAACCATGTGTTAGTGGGTAATGTAGCAGTCAGCAATAACTTAGACAGCTAATAGTAGCTAGTATCAGCGTCTTAAAAAAGTAAAGATCAATGATGATTAATAAACTTGAATAAAAAAAATAGACTTGCAAGGAGATAAGCATGAGTCGCTCAAAAGTATATAACAGCGCGGAAGCGGCGTTAAAAGATGTCGTTAGTGATGGCCTAACGCTCGCTATTGGCGGTTTTGGTCTGTGCGGTATTCCAGAAGCACTGATCGAAGCGCTGCGTGATAGTGGGGTTAAGGGCTTGACCTGTATCAGTAACAACGCGGGTGTCGATGGGTTCGGTTTAGGATTATTACTACAAACGCGCCAAATCAAAAAAATGATCTCCTCTTATGTGGGGGAGAACAAGGAGTTTGAGCGTCAATACTTGGCAGGCGAGCTAGACGTTGAGCTGACACCGCAAGGCACCTTGGCCGAAAAACTTCGTTCAGGCGGTGCTGGTATTCCAGCGTTTTATACCGCAACTGGCGTGGGCACCCTCGTCGCTGAAGGCAAAGAGACACGTGATTTTGATGGTCGCACTTATGTGCTTGAGCATTCATTGCGTGCGGATGTGGCACTTATTAAAGCGCAAAAGGCCGATAAAGCCGGTAATTTGATGTTCAATAAAACCGCGCGTAACTTCAATCCAGACTGCGCGATGTCTGGCAAAATCACCATCGTTGAAGTAGAGGAAATCGTAGAGACGGGCACCCTTGATCCTGATGAGGTGCATCTGCCCGGTATTTTTGTACAACGTATTGTGTTAAACAGCAACCCTGAAAAACGCATCGAAAAAACCACCACTAAAACGGTAGAAGGTGCTTAAATCAGAGCGTTGTAGAAGCTTAAGTGTATTTAAAATTAACGGTCAGTTTTTGGATGGATGATAATTTAGATAGCTAATTGTTTAAATAACTGACTATGTAAGTGAATAAAAATAGAATATCGTAAAAAATAAGGAAATCAACATGGCATGGACAAGAGAACAAATGGCACAGCGTGCCGCAAAAGAGCTACAAGACGGCTATTATGTCAATTTAGGGATTGGTCTACCAACGCTTGTGGCCAATTATATTCCTGAAGGCGTGGATGTTTGGTTACAGTCAGAGAACGGCTTGCTAGGTATTGGCGAGTTTCCAACCGCAGAAAACGTCGATGCTGACTTGATTAATGCAGGTAAACAAACCGTAACAGCAGAGGCGGGTGCCAGTTATTTTAGTAGCTCAGAATCGTTTGCGATGATTCGCGGTGGACATGTCAACCTTGCGATACTAGGCGCAATGGAAGTCTCAGAAAACGGCGATCTTGCCAATTGGATGATTCCGAAAAAAATGGTCAAAGGCATGGGCGGTGCTATGGATTTGGTCGCTGGCGTACAGCGCGTCATTGTACTGATGGAGCAAGTCAATAAACACGGTGACCCAAAAATCCTTGCCAATTGTGAGCTGCCATTGACAGGTAAAGGGGTGGTCGATCGTATTATCACTGAGCTTGCGGTATTAGATGTGACGGATAATGGGTTGACGTTGGTTGAGCTGGCGGATGGCGTTAGTTTTGATGAGCTGCAAGATAAAACACCAGTCAGCATTGCTCGCTAATTTTTATACGCCCAAAATCTTAATCATTTTATACAGTAGCCGCACTATTTTAGTGGCTTATTTATCGACTGGCTCCACTATTTTTTAAATGATTAAACCCTCACTTTAGATCACGGTTAAGGAACGTACATGGCGACCCAATTACAACAGGATTTGTCAGGAAAATTGGCCTTATTTTTAGCCGCGTTCCCAAGTAATGTCTTTACCGGCCAGTCTATCGTTGCCAGTCATGGTTGGTTTATGAATTAAAAGGTGATCACTAAGCGGCTATGAGGAGTACAAAACCACACGCTCAATTCTACTGGCGTTGTGGTTTTTTTATGCCTGTAATTGAGCTACACTGTCACGATAAAAGGTTTGGACAAAAGGCTTATCGGCTATATTATTGACCTTATCTGCTACGGTATTGATCGATTCGCCTTACCATACCAATCCACTTATATAGGTAGTAACGGTAGCTATGTTTAACTTTATGAAGAAAAAACCCAATTCAGCGTCTGAAACGCCGCAACAGCGGGCTGAACGTGACAGTGCGGTCGATAAGGTGCTGCTTGGCTATGAAGTAGGTACCCTCAGTATCGCAACCATGGTCACTGGCCTTGAGCGGGATGGAGACCAGCTGACGCTAGATTTGCGCTTGCCACAAGGTAGCAATCCTGAAACCATTCAACAAGAGCTTGGTCAGCTTCTGCATCCGCACGGTATCAAAACCATCCATATGAATGTGCGTTTACCTGCCCCAGAGAAAGGCGCCGGCTCAACCTTACCAAAGCCAATGCCCAAAACGACTAATGCCATGGAAGCTCAGCCTAAACCATCATCAGGCGCTGATAATCATTCTAATGATACCAATGCCGAGCCGCCAATCACCAAAGCCGCACCGACACAAGCATCATTAGCAGCGCATCCCCGTATTCGTCATATCATCGTGGTGGCGTCCGGCAAAGGCGGCGTTGGTAAGTCAACCACGACAGTCAATATTGCGTTGGCGTTACAAAAGCTTGGCAACCGTGTTGGCGTATTGGATGCCGACATTTATGGGCCGAGTATGCCGACAATGCTAGGCGTAGACAACGTCAAGCCTGAGCTAGAAAATGAGCAGTTTGTTCCTGTGAATGCTCATGGCATGGCGATGTTGTCGATTGGTAGCCTGCTCGATGGCGATAACACGCCGGTTGCGTGGCGCGGTCCTAAAGCGACGGGCGCCTTGATGCAACTGTATAATCAAACCAACTGGCCGCAGCTAGACTATTTGGTCATTGATATGCCACCAGGGACAGGTGATATTCAACTGACCTTAGCACAGCGAATTCCCGTCACTGGAGCCGTCATTGTCACAACACCGCAGCATGTGGCGTTACTCGATGCGCAAAAAGGTATCGAGATGTTTAATAAAACCAATATTCCGGTGCTTGGTGTAGTTGAAAATATGGCGCTGCATACTTGTAGCAACTGCAATCATACCGAAGCGATTTTTGGCACGGGCGGCGGGGAGCGCATCGCTGAGCAATATCATGTGCCGTTATTAGGGCAACTGCCGTTAGCAAGCGGTATACGTGCGCAAGTAGATAAAGGGGAGCCAAGCGTATTGGCTGATGATGAGTTTGCCACTTATTATTTGGACATTGCTAAAAATATCGAAACCAACATTGATAAATTCGCTAAGCCTGTCGATGATAAACGCATTTTTTGATAGTTGAGAAAACTGTTTATAGGGGATGCTTTTATACTAAGATGCTTATCTAAAAAGAGTGCTATGACTTTGTCTGGTTATTAAAGATAGTATTTGCAAAGCGTTCCCATAGACACCCGCTATACAGACGAGAAGAAAAGTAGTACTTACCACCGTGTACTGTCAAGGACAGATAGTGCGTTTAGGAAAATTTGGCTAGGATGCCGCAATGATGAACCAACACTACAGTGAGCAAACCGCGAAGGACAGTAAACCCGCTGTGCTCGAGCAACTTATCCAAAACGGCCAACCGGTTTTTGGCGTTTTCTCCCACGTTAAAAACATCAATTATCTCGATTATCACAGCCATCTTATCTCACAAAAGTCGCTACCCACTTGGCGTAAAGCGTTAAAAGCCAATCAGTTTTGTTTTATCCAGATTATCGAACCCCCTTATCGAATCTGCTTAGCGCTTGCGACTATTAAGCTTGCGACCAGTGCTTTTGTCTATATTTATAACGAGGATGCTGAGCAACTAGAGGTGTGTGAAGCGCTACAGCCGTTGACTCTCCAGACACAGCTAGAAGGGGATTGTTATCAAGGGCGAATGGCATTTACTCATGCCAAACTGTCGATGACGTTGAGTTTTACACCTTCGCAAGTCAGCGTTTTATTAGACAGTCACTGTATTGGCGTAAAGGCCACGCTTGTGCGACAAGCGCAGCCTTTAGTTGTATGTACACCAACTGGCAGGCGCGGCTGGACTTTCACGCAAAAGGAGCCACTGACAGCGATGTCTGGCCACTTATTCATTAAAGCGCATTCAAAATTTGCTGTTGAGGCGCAAGCCCAGCATATAGATTTTACGGCTAGTAGTGTCGCCAACCTAGATTGGACGCTTGGTTATATGCGCCACGAGACCAATTGGTTTTGGGCATGTATCAATCATTATTTGGCTGATGGTCGACATTTTGTACTGAACCTAGCGATGGGGGTAAATGAGACGGGCGCGAGTGAAAATGCCTGTTGGCTTGATGGGCAGATATCCTACTTACCGCCTGTTATGTTTGTTCGTGACGAGTGTGAACCATCAGTAGGCCAGCAAGCTGCGTCGGCCCAAACGACAGAGACTAGTGCCCCAAAACCTTGGCGGATATATCATCAAAACTTGGGTTGGAGCACGGTACATATTGACTTAACCTTTACGCCCATCAGGGCCTATAAAAAGACCGATAACTTCGGCGTGGTTGCCAGTATTTTTGAGCAGTGGATTGGGTTTTATAGTGGTGAGATACATCTAGGAGAAAAAGTGATTACGCTTGATAAAGTGATTGGGCTGGCGGAAGACCATTTTGCCAAATGGTGATTCATCAAAGATGGCTTACTCACAGTAGTAAGCACTTAAATAGCCGCTTTGATTTAAAGTGGACGCTCCACTATAAATTAAGCCATCAATTCCGTATAATCGTCGCTATTCAATATTTGCTAAGGAACAAAAATGTCTATCAAATCTGACCGCTGGATTCGTAAAATGGCTGAAGAGCACGGCATGATTGAGCCATATGAGCCGGGTCAAGTACGTTTTAATGATGCAGGCGAGCGTTTGGTGAGCTATGGTACCTCAAGCTATGGTTATGACGTACGCTGCGCACCTGAATTTAAAGTTTTTACCAATGTGCATTCAGTCGTCGTTGATCCTAAAAACTTCGATGAAAAAAGTTTTATCGATATCGTCGGTGATGAGTGTATTATTCCACCAAACTCATTTGCATTAGCACGTACGATGGAGTATTTCCGTATTCCACGTGATGTATTGACCATCTGCCTTGGCAAGTCCACTTATGCGCGCTGCGGTATCATTGTCAACGTCACACCGCTTGAGCCTGAATGGGAAGGGCACGTTACTTTAGAGTTTAGTAATACCACCAATCTGCCAGCGCGTATTTATGCTGGTGAAGGGGTGGCGCAAATGCTGTTTTTCCAAAGTGATGCGGATGATGTGTGTGAAACTAGCTATAAAGATCGCGGCGGTAAATACCAAGGTCAACGCGGCGTGACACTACCTAGAACTTAGTAACAGTTTTGACAGTCCAGTTCAGCTAAAACAACAGTAAAAAAGCCAGTCATACATGTGATATGACTGGCTTTTTTTACGACTCAATTTTTATTTTAACACTTTTAAACCCGCTTTATTATCGCGCTTAGGTTTAGACGTCGTATTGGTTTTCTTAGGAGCCGTGATCGAATCGTCTTCAGGCTGATAGTGATCATACTCTTTTGGATCAAAGAACATCCCTTGTGAGTTTTCTTTGGCGTAGATACCCATCACCGCAGTGAGTGGTACCCAAATCTCTTGTGAGACCCCACCAAAGCGGGCACTAAAATGTATATAGTCGTTTTCCATACTCATGTTGCCCGTTGCACGACTGGCAATATTGAGAACGATGCGTCCATCTTGTACGTGTTCCGTTGGAATCTGGACATTCTCAGCAGTGGCATCAACCATCAGATATGGCGTGAGCGCATTGTCTTCTATCCATTGATATAACGCGCGTACCATATAAGGGCGGGTTGGGGTAATAGACGTGGTTTCGCTCATCTGATGCTTTCCTATACGAATGGTTTTTAATGATTAAAAGATATTTGTTCAGCAGTCTACCGAACGATCAGGGTAAAGGGGTGACATTTGCCCTCTATTTATTTGTATCTATTTTAAGGCAGCGAGTCATACTTGTCTAATTAACGCACGCTTTTTTGGAAGCTTGCACGCTCAAAGACACGTGTTTGATAGTCAAACAGTGGGCGACTAATCGCGCGCGGTAATTCGATGCCCATTTCTTCTAACCGCCATAAGAGGGGCGCTAATAGCACGTCACACCAGCCAAATTCGTCAGCCATAAAGTAAGGCTTGTGAGCAAATAGGGGCGATAAGGTAATCAAAGAGTCGCTCAGCTGCTTTTTAGCGACTGCTGCTTGGCTTTTATTAAAGCTGTCTGGATGCATGAGTAGACGCTTACCAAGGGCTAGCCAATCGTGCTGAATGCGCCAAGCCAACTGTCGAAACTGCGCCCGCTCTTGCGGGGTATCGGGCAGTAACTTATTTGTGTGGTAGCGCTCCTCAAGATACTCAAAAATCACGTTGATTTCATAGAGCGCAATTTCACGCTGCTGTAACACAGGTAGCGTGTGATAAGGGTTTAGCTCAGTCAAATCTTCAGGACGCTCAGAGTGTAAGCGTGACAAATAGTAAGCGAGCTTTTTTTCTTCAAGTAACAGGCGCACCACATGACTGTCGTAGCCATCATCAGCGTATAAAATTAGCTGACTACTTGGAATGTCATTCGCATCAATCATGAAAGCCTAATGGTAATAGTGAAGACTGTCATCGTAAACAAAGTCGCCTTGTTTATCAAGGTAACGTACGTAAACATTGCTTGTGAGGACCTTATTTGTCTGGTTTTTAGCACTTGCTTTGATGTCAAAGCACAAAAAAAGCACTACCGAAGTAGTGCTTAATATTGTATGGCTATTTTACGTTCTAAACACGTCGTTATTTGACATCTTTCCAGAATTCTTTGTTCAATAAGTACACTGGAATCAGCAGTACTAATAAGAATAAGATCACAAAGAAACCGATTACTTGACGGTCATGACGCGCAGGCTCTGCCATCCATGCCATAAAGTTGACCAAGTCACCCACTTCAGACTCAAACTCTTCTGCACTCAATTCTTCTTGCATGTTATGCAAGACATGAGGCATGGCAGCATTTGCTAGCACCAAGTTGTTAGAGCCCCAAGGACGGCTTGGGTCTTCATAAAACGACAGTAGGTAGGTGTATACCCAGTCATCACCGCGTAGTCTTGTTTCAAGTGACAAATCTGGCGGTGCCGCGCCAAACCAAGCGGCTTGGACATCAGGATCAATCTCAGCTGTGATATGGTCACCGATTTGATCGGTGGTGACCATCAGATATTTTTCAACCAATTCAGGCGGTATGTCCAAATCTTTGGCAATGCGCGAATGACGAACGTACTGTGCTGAGTGACAACCCGCACAGTAGTTCA
Organism: Psychrobacter sp. CCUG 69069; assembly: GCF_021023115.1. Classification (NCBI taxonomy): domain Bacteria; kingdom Pseudomonadati; phylum Pseudomonadota; class Gammaproteobacteria; order Moraxellales; family Moraxellaceae; genus Psychrobacter; species Psychrobacter sp. CCUG 69069. The sequence continues at coordinate 37,600 of NZ_QQAI01000014.1, read as the reverse complement.
TAAAGATTTTTGCGCCGTTTTGTAGTGAGCCCTTATTGGTAAAATCAATAGGAGCAGTACTACAAGCCAAATGTTCTTCTACGCCCTCAGCATTAGTGAACGTACCACATCCGCCACCGCCAGCTGCCAGTGCAGTCCCAGCAGTCAACGTTAATGCCGCGCCTAAGCCTAGACCAGCTAGGGATTTAATTAGCGTGTTCATTAGTGACCTCCGGTAACGCGTTCTGGTGGCTGTTTACACTTCTCGATGGCAGTGTAGAACGGCATCAGTAAGAAGAACAAGAAATATAGAATGGTAAATACACGTGCCATGATAGTGGCAGTTGGTGTGGCAGGTGTCGCACCCAAGTATCCCAACACAACAAAGCTAATAGCAAAGACAGTCAGCGCGATCTTAGACAAGATGCCTTTGTAGCGAATAGAGCGGACAGGCGATCTATCAAGCCATGGAATCAAGAACAACACAGCAATGGCTGCGCCCATCGCGATAACACCACCAAGCTTATCAGGAACCGCACGTAAGATGGCATAGAATGGCGTGTAGTACCATACTGGGGCAATATGCGCTGGTGTTTTTAGTGAGTTCGCTGTCTCAAAGTTTGGTGGCTCAAGGAAGAAGCCGCCGCCTTCGGGGAAGAAGAACACCACTGCAAAGAAGCAGATAAAGAATACGACGATACCAACCATGTCATGCACAGTATAGTACGGATGGAATTCAATACCATCTAATGGCACACCATTTTTGTCTTTTAGCTTCTTGATGTCGATACCATCTGGGTTGTTTGAACCCACATGATGCAACGCCACAATGTGCATAAATACCAAGCCCACAAGGACTAATGGAATCGCAACAACGTGCAGCGCAAAGAAGCGGTTTAGGGTAATACCTGAGATGATATAGTCACCACGTACCCACTCAGCAAGGCCGTCACCGATTACGGGTAGAGCAGCAGGAAGGTTAAGAATAACCTGTGCACCCCAAAATGACATGTTGCCCCAAGGAAGTAGATAACCAAAGAAACCTTCAGCCATAAGTGCTAGGTAGATACCCATACCGATGAGCCAAATTAGCTCACGAGGTTTTTGGTATGAACCGTACAGCAGTGCTCTAAACATGTGTAGATACACCACGACGAAGAACGCAGATGCGCCAGTCGAGTGCATATAACGGATGAGCCAGCCACCTTTTACGTCACGCATGATATATTCAACAGACGCAAATGCCCCTTCGGCACTTGGGTTGTACATCATCGTCAGCCATATACCGGTCACCAACTGGTTGACCAATACAATCATTGACAATACGCCAAAGAAGTACCAAAAGTTAAAGTTCTTTGGTGCATAGTACTTTGACATGTGGTATTCATAGGTTTCGGTCGCTGGGAAACGTGCGTCCACCCAATGCATTAACTTTTTACCCATACTCATATTAAGCCTCCCCAACCGTTAAGATGGTACCATCCATGCTATATTGTGGAATAGGTAAGTTAAGCGGTGCAGGAACGCCACTATAAACACGACCTGCTAAGTCATACTTAGAACCGTGACATGGGCAGAAAAACCCGCCATACCAGTCATTACCACCTAGATCAGCTGCGCCAACATCAGGACGGTAGTTTGGTGCGCAGCCCAAATGTGTACACACGCCTTCGACCACCAACACGGTTGGTTCTAAAGAGCGCGTAGGATTGGTACAGTATTCAGGTTGCACTGAGGCACTAGAATCAGGATCAGACAGTAGCGGCCTAACTGCATCAAGAGTGTCCAGCATATCATCGGTACGTTTAACCACATAAATGGGTTTACCGCGGTATTTGACAACAATCATCTGTCCGGCTTCGATAGCACCAATATCTTGGGTTACTGCAGCCCCTGCAGCCTCAGCTTTAGCGCTTGGGTACCAAGAACGGACAAAAGGGGTTGCCACAGCAGCTACCCCAGCTGCACCAATCGCGGCAGTTGAGGCAATAAGAACTCTACGGCGTTGTACATTAACGCCTTCGGCTTGGCTCATTAATACTTCCTCCAGGTGAATGAAATGGGATTATCCCACACTGGGTTTGTGGCTTAGAAAATATACAATATCAAGCCACTTTGGCTGTGCCTAATTTTGCTAATTGTTGCTATTCTAAGCTATTTCGGTGATAAAATAAATTATTGCGTTAAAAATAAAGCAACCTTTATAGGCCATATTATAAGGTTGAACACGGTAACCACAGCAAAACAGCTTGATTATCAATGTTTAACATCCGTTTTTTTGTTGAGGATTGTAAACGCGATGACCTTATAATTAATAAGGATATTTAGCAATAGCGAATGATACTTGAAATTAAGGCAATGTTCACTAACTTTCAGTACCTAACTACTTTGTAATCCTCTATAAACCAATAATCACCCCTCTATACGATAGAGTGGTGATTATTGGCTGTCTTTCACGGCTTACTTAAAAAAATGAGAAACGAGCATTGAATACTGATATAAAGACAATAGTTTAGTTGTTGCTACTAACCCTCAAGCGTACTCCAACGCTCAAGTTTACTCATCATCTCTTCTTCAATAACCAATAAACGCTCGCTAGCAGCAGTGGCGGCATCAACGTCTTTGTTGAACCATGAGCCATCGGCCAGCTTTTCTTCTAGCTGCTTTTGTTCCGTTTCTAGTGCTGCAATCTCTTTGGGTAAGTTATCGAGTTCGCGTTGCTCATTATAATTGAGTTTTTTGGCTGCTTTTGCAGGTTTGGCTGTTGTTGATTTATGAGCCGTCTTGTTGCTTGTGGCGTTGTTAGCAGGCGCTTTGGCAGCGCGGGCGGCCTCTTCACGGTTTTTTTGCACCAGATACTCTTGGTAGCCGCCGACATACTCTTTCACAATACCTTTGCCGTCGTCATCTTGGTCAAACACCCAAGTAGAGGTAACCACGTTGTCCATAAAGGAGCGGTCATGACTGATGAGCAATATCGTGCCGTTAAAGCTGCTGACAGATTCTTCTAATAACTCAAGGGTGGCCATATCCAAATCGTTGGTCGGCTCATCTAGTACCAGAATGTTCGCAGGTTTTAGTAACTGCTTGGCAAGCAGTACGCGGTTACGCTCACCACCTGATAAGGCCTTGACCGGTGTGCGTGCCCGCTCTGGTGCAAACAGAAAGTCTTGCAAGTAACTCATGATATGGGTCTTGCGGCCACCGACTTCGACAAAGTCTGAGCCTTCTGAGACGTTTTGAGCCACACTGGCTTCAAGATCTAACTGGTCACGTAGCTGGTCAAAGAACGCAATTTGCAAATTGGTACCAAGCTCAACCTTGCCTGTTTTGGTCACTTCAGCATCAGACATATCGAGTAGGGCTTTGATCAATGTGGTTTTACCAGCACCGTTTGGCCCCACAATACCAATCTTGTCACCGCGCATAATCGTGGTGCTAAAGTTGTCAACCAAGACGTTGCCATCGTATTCAAGATGCAGGTTTTTAACTTTACAAACCAGCTTACCGCTTTTTTCGCCTTCACCCATGGTGATATTGACATTACCCACTTGCTCACGGCGACCACTACGCTCTTCGCGCAAGGCTTTTAGTTCACGGACGCGGCCTTCATTACGGGTGCGGCGTGCTTTGATACCTTGGCGAATCCATACTTCTTCTTGCGCCAATTTTTTATCGAAGTTGGCGTTATTTTTTTCTTCTGCCAGTAGTTGCTGCTCTTTTAGCTCTTGATAACGCGCGTACCCTTTGGCGCCTTGAGTGACGTCATAACTGGTCAATTGACCACGGTCGAGCTCTACGATACGGGTGGCCAGCTTATTCACAAACGCTCTATCATGGGTAACAAATAACAGCGTCAATCCTTGCCAGTCAAGTAAGAAGCGCTCTAGCCATTCGATACTCTCGACGTCCAAATGGTTGGTTGGCTCATCTAACAGTAGTACATCAGGTTTAGTGACCAAGGATCTGGCGAGTAGTACACGGCGCTTACGACCACCCGATAAAGAGGACAGATCGTCTTCTGGATCAAGTCCCATTGTCGTAATCAGGCGCCTAGCGTCACGCTCTAGATCCCAGCCATGCACCGCATCAATATCATGCTGTAGCGTTGCCATGTGCTCACAGGCATCCATGTCGCCATTGGCACAAAGATCAACTTGTTTATTATAGTTGATCAGCAAGTCAGCCGTCCGGCGACTGCCGCCCATAACGATGTCTAAGATGCGTCCGCTGGTTTCAGGAACGTCTTGTTCTAGCATCGCGACACGCATGCTGCTGTTAGTAATGATCTCGCCACTGTCAGGCTGCAATGAGCCGTTAATCAGTTTAAATAAGGTGGATTTGCCTTCGCCGTTGCGGCCGATTAAGCACACACGCTCACCTGCATTGATAGCAAAATCAATACCATCAAGAACAGGTGCGACGCCAAAGGCTAAGTGAATGTCTTTTAAATGTATCAGTGCCATAGAGTATCTTAAGCTTATATAATAGAGAGATAGGGGTTGTTGCAAAATTGCCAGCAGTATAACATGCCACCACACAACAGTAGTGAACGTAAATGGTTTTATAAGCACTATTTATCGCTTCTATAATTAGCCGCTGCTTTAGGGCTATCATCGTAGATGTATTACTACTATTTATGGGTTACCCATCTATATCATAAAACCTTGCTAGCCCTGTATTTACTAATGTAGAGAAGAATATGAATCAATCTAACGCTCAAAACGACGCTTCGACTGGACAACATGACTTACAAACACAACACGTTATTGATCTACAAATGAGCATGGCACACCTTGAGCTGACAGTAGAGCGACTCGATGAGGTGATTGCGCGACAAGACAAAGACATTCAGACGCTACAACGACAGTTGCAGCTTATCTATAAGCAAGTTGAAAGCCAAGACACCGAAGGAGGGATTGCTCCATTTGATGTCATGGCCGATAGACCCCCTCACTACTAATGACTAAAAACGCCATTAGCCTAAGTTCTAGGTAAAAAAACTATATTTTTATTGTTAAATGAATGCACTATCTGATGACTGTTTGGTCATAATAAGGAAATAATGTATTTTTGCAGTTGTTTTACCGTTCGAAAAACTTTAATATCCTCCACCTCGGATACTGCTTACCCATAAAAATTGGGTAAAACAGTAAAACAATGCGGATGTTTGGAGATATATAATGCGCGCCACTTTTCATTTAAAAACTCTCACAGTAGCTGTTGCTGCTCTTTCTGTTGCTAGCGTTGCTAGTGCTGCTGGTCTGGATCGTTCTGGTCAAGATATCACCGCATTCTTACAAGATGGCACCTATGCCGAAGCTGTCTATACTTATATCGATGCCGATGTAAGTGGTAAAGACTCGTCAGACAATAAAATTGATGATATAGCTGAGTCATATGATTTTTTCCGTTATGGCGTAAAAGCAGATATCAACGAAACTTTTAGCGTTGGTGTCTTATATGATGAGCCTTTTGGTGCAGCGGCTGACTATACTGGCGACATTGGCGACAATAATTTTATAGATGCAAATGGTGAAGGTACTAACGTAGAAGTACGTACTGAGAGCATTACCGGCATCCTCGGTGCCAAACTTGGTGAAAATAAGAGCTTCCAAGTATACGGCGGTCCAGTTGCTCAACGTGTAAAAGCTGATGTAAAGCTACGTGGTACTGCTTATGAAGCTGCTAATGGTTACACTACCCACATCAGCGCGGATCAAGATTACGGTTGGTTAACAGGTGTTGCTTATAGCAAACCTGAGATTGCCCTAAAAGCAGCATTAACCTATCGTTCTGAGATTGAGCACAAGGCTCCAGCAGCTGAGGTGTATCCTTTTGTTGATTCTGGTCTTATACCGGCTCCTGTCGTGTCTGCATTAGGGCTTTCAGTAGAGAGAAGTAGTACTATTGAAATCACTACCCCTGAGTCAGTAAACTTTGATTTCCAGACTGGCATTAATCCTACGACTTTAGCAACGGCAAAAGTACGCTGGGTACCATGGAGCGACTTTGCGATCGTACCATCACTGTACAATGATGTTAGTAAGTTGTCGACAGGAGATGACGAAGGCTTGTCACTGGTCAGCTATGATAAAGACCAGTGGCAAGTTGAGCTAGGATTGGCCAAACGCTTATCACCAGCGCTAGCAGTAACAGGTAACGTCGGTTGGGATAGCGGTGCGGGCAATCCAGTGACTTCATTAGGTCCTATTGAAGGCTATTACAGTGCTGGCCTTGGTGCAAAATACAGTGTGACCGAAAATTGGGCAGTCTCTGCGGGTGGTAAATACTTATGGTTCGGTGATGCCAAAGGTCAAATCCCGACCAAAAAAGTAGTCAGCAACTTTGAAGACAATGATGGTTTCGTACTGGGTATGAAGCTTTCTTATCAAGCGCAGTAATAGGTAAACCAGCTATGCTGTTGAGCCTATAGCTTAACAGCGTTGAAAAGCGACCCTTAAGGGGTCGCTTTTTTATTGATTAAATTATACAAATCGTTATTTGGCTTTTGTATTAGATATAGCGAGATAGATCAGTCAAGTTATAAAAGAAAAAACCAGTATCTTGTTTACATATTATGTGTACTGTTCAGTCATATTTGGGAAATAAAGTGCTTTAATTGTTGTTTTAGTGTCAAAAAGGCATTAGTATTCAACTTAGGGAACGACTTTGATAGTCTCAATGCTAAGCATAGCAATGCTACGTATTAATTATTAGAGTAGTAATACAACAAGGACCGTTGGAGATACACAATGCGCACTACCTTTCACTTAAAAACCCTTGCAGTGGCAATTGCCGCTCTTTCTTTTGCTAGCGTAACCAACGCTGCTGGTCTCGATCGTTCTGGTCAGGATGTCACGGCTTTTTTCCAAGATGGTACCTATGCGGAAGCTGTCTATACCTATATCGATGCTGATGTAAGCGGTTACGATAGTTCTAATAATAATCCGGGGGTTAATACCTATGAACGTGGTAATAAAACGGGTGATATTGCTGAAGCGTATGACTTTTTCCGTTATGGTGTAAAAACCGACATCAACGATACTTTTAGTATTGGTATCTTATATGATGAACCTTTCGGCGCTGCTGCTGAGTACAAGGGTGATAATAATTTCGTTGCAAATGAAAATCCAGCGGATTCATTAGGTGAGTTTGCTGACGATCAAGTACCTAGTGGAATGTTGGGTGGAGCAATAGTAGGTGCGGAAGCAGGCACTGCAGGTGAAAGCACTAATGTCGAAGTCCGTAGCCAAAGTCTAACCGGAATTCTCGGCGTAAAATTTGGTGCCGATAAAAACTTCCAAATTTACGGCGGACCAGTTGCACAGCGTATTCAGTCTGAAACAAAACTGCGTGGATTAGCTTACGGTCCGGCTACTGGTTATACTTCGAATAGTAACCCTGATATGGATTACGGTTATATCGCAGGTATCGCTTATAGCAAGCCTGAGATTGCATTAAAAGCGGCTTTGACCTATCGTTCAGAAATAGATCATAGCATGGATATATTTGAACGTTATCCTTTAGCCCCAACTATTGGGGCAATTGGTACACCACCCCGTGCTCTTCCAGCAACTCAGGACAGCACGATTGATATTACTACGCCAAAGTCAGTCAATTTTGATTTCCAAACAGGCATCAACCCAACTACACTGGCCACAGCAAAAGTTCGTTGGGTACCATGGAGTGACTTTGTTATCACCCCCCCATTATATAATGAGGTTAGCCAAGGGAGCTATGGTCCTGACGGTTTAAACTTGGTTGAGTATGAAGATGATCAGTGGCAGGTGGAGTTGGGCCTAGCCAAGCGTGTCGCACCAGCACTTGCTATCAGTGGTACTGTTGGTTGGGATAGTGGTGCCGGTGATCCAACCACATCACTAGGACCTATCGATGGCTACTACAGTGTTGGTCTTGGTGCCAAATATAATGTCACTGAAAACTGGGCAGTATCCGCTGGTGGTAAATATTTGTGGTTCGGTGATGCTAAAGGGCAGCTACCTAGTGGAAAAATCGTTGGTGATTTCCAAGACAATGATGGCTATGTCGCTGGTTTGAAGCTGTCTTATCAAGCGAAATAATCTCTTTATATAGCTGTTAGATAATAAAAAAGCGACCTATAATAGGTCGCTTTTTTAATGGGATTCTAGTGCCGTAGTTACGATAAAAAACTTTATATCAAAGACAGTAACTCAATATTTTTATAGCGTGTACCTTTATATGGAACCGCTAGAGTTTGTCACTTTGCAGTTTAAAGCTTCTCTCTGTACCTAACTCTTTCACTTAGTTCTTTGAGTGGCAGGTTACGTATTCGCGTATGTGAAATTAAAGATAATTGTTGATAAAACAAGGAAGTAATAGAGCCGCGGTTAAGCATTAAGTAAGGGAGTCTTATCTAGTTCTACAGATACATGGAGGTTATGAATGAATGTTGAGGTACGGAGTAAGAGTCGTTTGAGCTTATCACTTATCAAGTTTGCATAGATACAGTAAGTAACCTGCCATAAAAAACCTCGCCAACAATGACGAGGTTTTTTTATAGCGATAAGATAGGGTATCAACTTACTTGTTTAGGTTTAGCTCCATCTCTTTGTACTTAGCAGATACTGAAGGTTTTGGACCGCCAGTCATGATACTAACTGCAAAGATAGCAATGGTACTTAAGATAAAGCCTGGAACGATAGCGTATAACCAGCTATTAAGTGCCATACCATTCATCTCGAAAGGACCATAGATCCATAGGATAACAGTCAATGCACCAACGACCATACCGGCAACTGCGCCATTACGGTTCATACGGCGCCATGTGAGACTGAAAATCACCAACGGTCCGAAAGCTGCACCAAATCCTGCCCAAGCGTTAGACACCAAGTTCAGTACTGAGCTGTCTGGATTAGAAGCCAATAAAATAGCAACGAGTGCAACGAGTGCAACGATGATAACGGATATACGACCGACCAGTACTTGACGAGCTTCTGGTGCGTCTTTATCAAAGAATAACTTATAAACATCTTTGGTTAGAGAGCTTGATACTACCAACAGCTGCGATGAGATGGTACTCATAATGGCTGCTAAAATTGCCGCTAATAAGAAACCTGAAACCAATGGATGGAATAAGAATTGAGTAAAGACTAAAAAGATGGTCTCAGGATCATCTAGCGTCATGGCGGTTTTTTGTACATAGGCGCGACCAGCAAAACCAGTCATCAATGCACCAATCAGACTCACGATCATCCAGCTCATACCAATGTTACGTGCAGTAGGAACGTCTCTTACTGAGCGAATCGCCATAAAGCGCACGATAATATGCGGCTGACCAAAGTACCCTAGACCCCATGCCATTAATGAGACAATACCAAGAATACTCATACCACTAGTGATATTGAGCAAGCTTGGATCAATGTTTCTAACAGCTTCCGAAGTGGCTGAAACTCCGCCAAGATCCGTAAAGGCGACCACAGGTACGATTACCATGGCAAACAGCATGATAATACCCTGTACAAAGTCAGTCATTGATACGGCTAGGAAACCACCGAAGAGCGTATAAGCAACGACGACACCAGCAGTAACCCAAAGGCCAGTACTATAAGATAGGTTGAGCGAGCTTTCAAAGAGTTTACCACCACCTACTAAGCTTGCTGCCGTGTAGACGGTAAAGAATAGAATGATAACCACAGCAGAGATAACGCGCAGCATGTGCGATTTATCTTCGAAGCGGTTGGCGAAGTAATCAGGTAAAGTGATGGCGTTGTCAGCGACTTCGGTATAAACGCGAAGACGAGGGGCCACGATGATATAGTTTAAAAACGCACCAAGTGTCAAACCAAGCGCGATCCACACACTAACCACACCATCAGCATACATGTAACCCGGTAGGCCAAGCAGTAACCAACCGGACATATCTGATGCACCAGCCGAAAGGGCGGTGACAGCTGGGCCTAAATTACGCCCTCCTAACATGTAGCCTTCAGTATCATTGGCTTGCTTAAAGTACGCGTAAATGCCAATCCCAATCATCACTAAAAAATAGGCGCCAAGTGATATCAGCACGCCACTAGAAACTCCGTTCATATAATTGTCCTTAACCAACATCGTTGGCTGTAATTATTTTTAACTATAAAGATTAAGTTTTATCAGACGATGTCCCAAACAATATCTAAAGACGAAAAAAGCCATTAAGTAGGACATAATGGCTTGTTTCAGTATTTGCTGTTAGTTTTATATGATTGATGCTGTTCTAGGGCTAATATGAATAAGCAGGGGTGAGAAGCAACCGGAATCTCGCATTCCGTCTGTGCATTTTTATTGCTCGCATCTGCTAGTGATATCTCAATATAAGCCGCCTATATAACCAATCATTTAAAACCATTAAACCTACTGTCAACCATCATATCTTACTCGAAGTGTTCAATATATGACTATCAGTACTCTTATGGTAAAAATTTGTTATAAAAACAACGTCAGCCGTATTATAACGTATGACTGTCACAAATGCGAATGGCGTACTTTTCTGTTTGAGTAGCAGGCCCGCACGCCAAACGTCGCATTAGTTCCTATTCAATGGGGGCGAGTAAATCTAGTAACGCGGTCACACTGCTAGATTGAGTCAGCTTTGGATTGATGACCACACCTAGATAGCGCTGCAACTCAATGTTATCCGCCATGTCAATACGTTCTAAATCCTGACTGATCATTGTCTGGGGCAACACCGACCAACCAAGCCCGACAGACACCAACATGCGAATCGACTCAAGTGGATTGGTGCTCATGGTGGCATAAGGCTTGAGATTATGCTTAGCGAATTCGGCCAACGTAATCTGACTGGTAAAGGTGTTGGCAGATGGCAAAATAGCAGGGTAACGTGCCAATTGTTCTAAGGTCACATTGGACTTGGTTGCCAACGGTGACAGCGTACCCGTCATAAAGTAGAGCGGATCTGACCATAGCGTATGATAGGTCAAACGCTTATCGTAAACAGGGGGCAGAGTAACAAAAGCCAATGATAAATCCCCGTCCAATACCGCTTTGTGTGCCTTTTCTGAATCGACAAAATGCACTTCTAACTGCACGGCAGGATAAGTTTGAATAAAATGCTTAAGCACAGGCGCTAAATGGTGCAAACCAATGTGATGACTGGTGCCGATGACTAATTTACCAGAGACAATATGTTGAGAGTGTTGTAGGTTGATTTTGAAATTTTCATAATCTTCTAACCAGCGCTTGGCATGGGGAAGCATTTCACTGGCAGCTTGGGTGGGCACAATCCCGCGACCTACCGTGTCAAACAAAGTAATGTTAAACTCATCTTCTAGATTTTTGATGCGCTTACTGACCGCAGGCTGTGTGATAAACAGCTTTTCTGCAGCGCCTGAAATACTGCCTGTGTGCATGACAGTAACGAATGTCGTTAAGTTTGTGGTGTTCAAACGGATGTCCTTAGCTACTTAGCGAGCTATAAATAAAAGTTGGCTAACCTAATCACAATGTATTAGAAATAAAAGTTTGTATCTGGTTAAAAATCATCAATTATTATTATAGGATTAGCCTGCTATAATCACAAGACATCAGGGCGTATTGTGACATATTTATTCTATTATCTTGATAATTTGCCGTATAAAGCGCGTTCTGATAGCCCAATGTAGTAATAAATGTAAAATGACAGGTAAGCGATGTGTCTGTTTTAAAATTACTGTTACGCTAAAAAAGCCGCTACTCTCAAATAGCAGTTTACATAAAGTGGATCTAAAAGCAGCGCTAAATAGACATACATTTAAATAAGACGCTCGTTTACTAGTCAGCAAACGAAAAATTCAGTCGTCAGCAACTCATAAAGGATAGCAACATGGCCGGTCAAACGTTATATGACAAACTTTGGAACGCTCACGAAGTCACCAAACGTGATGATGGTTCGAGCCTGATTTATATTGATCGCCATCTGTTGCACGAAGTGACGAGTCCGCAAGCGTTTGAAGGTCTAGAGCTGGCTAATAGAGCGCCATGGCGTTTGTCTGCCAATATCGCAAGCCCCGATCATAACGTACCAACGGTGACCAAAGAGCGTCTAGAAGGCGTACCTGGTATTAAAGATAAAGTGTCACGCTTGCAAGTGGTCACACTCGATGATAACTGTACCAAGTTTGACATTGCAGAATTTACCATCAACGATGCGCGTCAAGGTATCTTGCACGTTGTTGGTCCTGAGCAAGGCTTAGTGTTACCAGGTATGACGGTCGTTTGTGGGGATTCGCACACGGCGACCCATGGCGCACTTGGCTGTTTGGCACATGGTATTGGCACATCAGAGGTTGAGCACGTTTTGGCAACGCAGTGCTTGATTCAAAAGAAATCGAAAAACATGCAAATCCGTGTCACTGGTAAGCTTGGCGCTGGTGTGACACCAAAAGATGTGGTGCTCGCTATCATTGCAAAAATTGGTACGGCTGGCGGGACAGGGCATGCTATTGAGTTTGCAGGACAAGTGTTTGAAGACATGAGTATGGAGGGTCGCATGACCGTCTGTAACATGGCGATCGAAGCGGGTGCTCGCGTGGGTATGGTGGCCGTTGATGACACCACCATTGATTATGTCAAAGGTCGTCCTTATGCACCAAACGAATCACAGTGGCAGCAAGCGGAGGCGTATTGGCGCACACTCTATTCAGATGATGATGCGGTGTTTGATACGGTGGTCGAGATTGATGGTAGTGAGATAGCGCCGCAAGTCTCTTGGGGTACATCGCCTGAAATGGTCGTGGATGTCACGCAGTCGGTTCCCACACCTGATCAAGCAGCTGATGAAGCGCAAGAAGAGGGCTGGTTGCGTGCTTATACGTATATGGGATTAGAAGCCGGTCAGAAAATTACCGACATTCAGCTTGATCGTATATTTATTGGGTCGTGCACCAACTCTCGTATTGAGGATTTGCGTGATGCGGCAGCCGTGATCAAAGGCCGTAAAGTTGCTGATAATGTCAAAGAAGCGATTGTCGTTGCTGGGTCTGGACAGGTGAAGCTACAAGCCGAAGCTGAAGGCCTAGACACTTTATTTATTGAGGCAGGGTTTGAGTGGCGTGAGCCTGGTTGCTCGATGTGTCTGGCAATGAATGCTGATAAGCTTGAGCCACAAGAGCACTGTGCCTCCACTTCTAACCGTAACTTTGAAGGTCGTCAAGGCAATGGCGGACGTACACATTTAGTGAGTCCCGCGATGGCCGCCGCCGCCGCGTTGGCTGGTCACTTTGTTGATGTAAGAACATTTTAAGACTGGGGATTGGTCGCTAGTAATGACCAGTAATCACCTCTCATCAATAAAAAATAATGGACAGGACATTTTATGCAAGCTTATAACACTCAAACGGGGATCGTTTGCCCACTTGATCGCGCAAACGTCGATACCGATCAAATTATTGCAAAACAGTTTTTGAAATCTATTAAACGTACAGGCTTTGGCGTAAATCTGTTTGATGACTGGCGTTATCTCGATGAAGGATATCCAGGTCAAGACAATAGCACACGCATTATCAATCCAGACTTTGTCTTAAATCAGCCGCGTTACCAAGGGGCGAGCATCTTACTGGCACGCCGAAACTTTGGCTGTGGCTCTAGTCGTGAACATGCCCCTTGGGCACTCTCAGAGTATGGCTTTCGTACGGTCATTGCGCCAAGCTTTGCTGATATTTTTTATAACAATTGCTTCAAAAACGGTATGCTTCCAGTTGTATTGGATGAGGCTACTGTCGATATCTTAATGAAAGCCACGGTTGCCAATGAAGGTTATGAGCTTACCGCAGATCTTGAGCGTCAAGTGGTCATTACCCCAACGGGTGAAGAGTACGCGTTTGAAGTGGATGCTTTTCGCAAACATTGCCTATTAAATGGACTGGATGATATTGGCTTAACCTTGCAGCAAAGCGATGCTATTAAAAACTATGAGCATAAGATGATGCAAAAAACCCCGTGGATATTTAACGAAGTACGCGCATAAGTAGTAAATCGATAAGCTATTGCTCAGAAAACTGCTGAACAGCGGCAATGCAGCGTTGAGTTATGAGGGTGAACTGGCTAAAATGAAGGATAGTTTTCTACAATATTTTATCATTTCTCTTATGAAGAGTAGCCACCACTATGAATAAAAAACGTTATGCTCTATGGACAGGTACAATTTTTGCTACGAGCTTGTTATTGTCAGGCTGTCAGCTATTAACTGGCTATCAGAAAATAGATGAGGCAGAAAGTGCTAAGAAGTGGGCAGGTAAAATCCATCCTATTGCTGGTGAAGTGAATATTGCCTGTGTGGGTACTTATCACTGTGAAATTGTACAGATAGATAAAACGCTTGTTATTGCCCCAGACACTCATGAACCGGTCAATTCGAGGATGCTGGTCAATGTACCAAGTGTCTATGCGGCCAAAAATACGGTAAAAGTACCAGCGAATATGAAAGTGGCTCCACTCGCCAATAAAAGTGCCATCAAAATAGTTCCATTAGCCGCGTCTGGGATGCCAGGCCTGACCAACTACTACGCGCGGGTCATGCCGGCAAAGCGTGAAGTCCACGTTAATTTCTATCCAGAAAACAACATCGGTTATGTTGAGCGTTTTGCGATGATTCATGACTTTGTTGAGGCGGGCACCTATCAGTTACGCGCTTATCAAAAAAAATCTAGCGAGCGTTCTGGGAGTTTGCTAGAAACCGCCTCACCTGAGCCTCTCTGTATTGAGCTGCTGCAAGGTAGTAAAGTACAGCGCCGCTTCTGTAAGCAATTGGATACTGAGCATCAAGGTGAGTTTGTGGAAACCAGCATGATTTAGGCAGTGCCAGTCGTGTCTTATGTAAAAAAGCCAAAACAAAATAAACAGCGCATTAGAGTATCAAACTTATTCGTACCCTTTAAGTTACAGTGTCTCTAATTAATAAAGTCTCTAATCAATATAAACCACCTATTCAAAAGGACCAGTATGGCAACGATTTTAACATTAGCAGGCGATGGTATCGGCCCTGAAATCATGACTCAAGCCATTGATGTGCTCGAAGCTATCAACAAAAAATTTGCTTTAGGTTTGACCCTAGAATCGGGTTTGATTGGTGGTGTGGCCATTGATGCGACTGGTGAGCCTTTGCCTGATGAGACGTTGGCGCGCGCACGTGCAGCAGATGCCGTATTACTGGGGGCCGTTGGTGGGCCTAAGTGGGATGGTATTGAACGTAGCAAACGTCCTGAGCGTGGCCTTTTGAAAATTCGTGGGGAGCTTGGTTTATTTGCCAACCTACGCGTGGCAAAGCTGTATCCGCAGCTTGCCAATGCCTCAAGTATCAAACCTGATATCATTGCAGGCTTAGATTTGCTGATCGTACGTGAGCTGACGGGTGGTATTTATTTTGGTGAGCCACGTGGTATTCGCACGTTAGAAAATGGCGAGCAGCAAGGCTATAACACCATGGTCTATAGCACAAGCGAGATCAAACGTATCGGTAAGGTTGCATTTGAGCTGGCAAAAACGCGTGCCGAAGCAGCGGGTACGGCAGCAAAAGTTTGCTCAGTAGATAAAGCGAACGTCTTAGAGGTCACCGAGCTGTGGAAGCAGACGATGACCCAAATGCAGCAAGCGGACTATAGCGATGTGGCACTGTCGCATATGTACGCGGATAACGCTTGTATGCAATTGATTAAAGACCCTAAACAGTTCGATGTTATGGTGACGGGCAATATGTTTGGTGACATCTTATCTGATGAAGCTGCGATGCTAACAGGCTCTATTGGTATGCTACCGTCAGCCAGCCTTGATGAAGCAGGTAAAGGCATGTATGAGCCATGCCATGGTTCGGCGCCTGATATTGCTGGACAAGATAAAGCCAATCCACTGGCCACTATTTTGTCTGTCGCCATGATGCTGCGTTATACGTTTAAGCAAGAAGCGGCCGCCCAAGTGATCGAGCAAGCGGTAAGTGATGTTTTAGATGATGGACTTCGTACTGTTGATATCTTAGATAGCAGTGAAGCTGGATTGAAGCAGGTAGGCTGTCAAGAAATGGGTCAAGCCGTGTTGGCCAAGCTGCTATAAACAAACCACTTCTCGTACAGCCGTATTTTTTATAGAATTTTTGCCATTCTCATTTTGTGATTGTTCCGCCCATAAGTTGCTAAGCAATTTATGGGTTTTTTATGGCGCTATTATTGGTGTTAGGACACTGATCTCAATGAAGAGAAAAATGGCTAATAGAATCTCGATTCTAACAATGCAGCGTAAATGATGAGCCATCATTAACAGAGACACTGTACAAGGCAGGTCTTTTTAACACAAAGCTGTTATATGCTCACACAGGGTTATGGCACCATAAGTATACTTGTAAAGGAATAAAAAATTGATGGCTGCCTTAGAAGGTATCAGGGATGAAACGTCGGCTTTCAATAAACTTCATCATGAAAGGGTCAAAAATTCAAAATAACGAACCTTGATAACCTTAACAAAAAAAATAACGATTTTTATAAAAAATTAGGAGTGTGATATGTATCAATTAAAAAAAATGAGCACGGCGCTAGCTATGATTGGCGTCTCTACGGCTATGTTTATGGGGCAGAGCGTTGCCGCAACGACGGATAGCGCGAGTGTCGGTAATGCAACAGATACTACTCAAGATATCAGCCCCGTGACCAATGGCGTCAGTCAAAAGCTCAAAGGAGATAGCAAGGCGGTAACATCGCTAAACGAGTTACTTCCTACTATCAAGTATACGACAGATAACTTATCAACCGTGGCCAAAAAAGTAAATGACGCCACTTGGACCGCAGGGTCAGATATAGACCGTAATGTTGGTACGAAATTGCAGGCGTTGTTGAATTGGCATCATAATGGTGCTGGACCTGTGGACGGCTATTGGGGCAAAAACACTCGTAAAGCAATGCAAGCGTTCCAAAAAGCAAATGGTCTAACTGTTACTGACACTCTAAACAATGAGACATGGCAAGCACTGACCAACAACGAAAAACTCGCTGGGCAGCCAGTGTTGGTAAATTATCAGCTGACTGATGCTGACGTGAATGTCACGACGACCACTATTCCTGCTAGTGCTGAAGCCAAAGCCAAACTTGATGGTATGTACTATGAAAGTATCCCAGAAGCGTTAGCAGAAAAGTTTCATCTCAGTGAGAAGTATTTAAAAGCCCTAAACCCTAACGCCAGTTTTACGGCTGGCGAGACGATTACTGTCTATAATCCAGGTAATCCTAATACTAAGCCTGTTAGCCGCATCGTTGCGGACAAGGCGACCCAAACATTATATGCCTACGGTGAAAATGGCAAATTAGTTGCCAGCTATCCGACGACAGTGGGTAGTACAGCAACACCGTCGCCAACAGGGACCCACACCGTAGAAGTGAAAATTCATGAGCCTAATTATACTTACACAGCTGATGACGGGGAAAAATCTATCATTCCTCCAGGTCCTAACAACCCAGTCGGATTGGTTTGGATTGGTCTTAGCAAACCTTCTTATGGTATTCATGGTTCACCAGATCCGGCTCGCATTAGCCGTCAGGCCTCAGCTGGTTGTGTACGGTTGACCAATTGGGATGCATTAGCGCTTTTGGGCGTGATTAAGGACGATGCGACGGTGGAATTTAAATAAATCCTTGATCTTGAGGTGATGTTTTTATTCCAATAAACCGTAAAAACCAGAAAAAAAATACCGCTGAAATGAGCGGTATTTTTTATGGTAAAACAGGAATTTTATTGAACACTAAAACATTGATAGGCAATAATGAGCAGATTAGCATTTTCATTATTATTATCAGTTAAACCACTCAAGCATTCATATCAGTAATAAAGAAGCTATTTAATAGTTAGTAGCTGGCTGTATTTACTAAAATGCTTTTATAACCATTTTAGTTAAGCAAAATTTAGTTTTTACCACGGTAAGTAATACGACCTTTAGATAGGTCATAAGGCGTCATTTCAACCTTAACCTTATCACCAGTCAAGATGCGGATATAATGCTTACGCATTTTACCAGAGATGTGCGCAATGATTTCGTGTCCGTTTTCTAAACGAACTTTAAATAAAGTATTAGGAAGGGTGTCGATGACTTCGCCTTCAAATTCAATAATATCGTCTTTTGCCATAATTTGTATCAATCAGTTAAAAATAAGCCCATATTATACGTAAGTTAGCGGATTAAAGCAATACGAAACCTGGTTTTGACTTGACAGCCTGTAAGTGATATGTATGTCAATCAGGTAAATTGAGCCAAATAGGGGTTAAAGGCGCGTCTGGCAACAGTTGTTGGAAGCGCTCAGGATAGTAAGCATTAATAAAATATAAGCCATCACCAGAAGCGGTAGGCGGTGCAATGGTACGGTCTTTTTTATTCAAAATGTTCAAAAAATCGTCTGGTACTAACTCATACTTGCCAATGGCATGTAAGGTGCCCATTAAGTTGCGCACCATATGGTGTAAGAACCCATCTGCTTGAATGTCAAAAACGATAAACTGACCATGAGCAAAAATCCTTGCGTGGCTGACGTTACGCACTGGCTGATTGGATTGGCAAGCCGCCGCCCGGTAACTACTAAAATCGTGAGTACCAACGATATCAGCCGCTGCCCGTTGCATTGCTGCTAAGTCGAGAGGTTCATAGATGTGCGTCACTTGATGATTGAGTATCGCCGGACGTTGCGTTTGATTGAGCGTAATATAGCGATAACGACGGGCAATAGCACCAAAGCGCGCATGAAAGTCAGCTGGCATCGGTTGTACCCAGCGTAGCGCGATATCGTCAGGTAGTAAGCTGTTGACGCCGCGCAACCAGTTGTGAGTGGGACGATACGCGTGAGTGGTGAAATGGGCAATCATATTGCTGGCATGCACGCTGGCATCGGTACGCCCAGCGGCGATGACCTCTACTGGCTCGTTGGCGACTTTACCAATAGCCGTCTCTAGTGCCTCTTGCACACCCAGCACCTCTCGTTGCCGCTGCCAGCCGTGGTAATGTGTGCCTAAAAATTCAATCGCAATCGCTAACGTGTAAGTTGGCGAACGTTCAGGTTTACTGATTTTAGTCTGGGACATTGGCGTTTCGGCGCTTATAAAGTGAGAATAATGAATGGTGGTTTACCGTTTTTTGATGGTCGTGCCAGTTTGATTGATACTGTTCAACCAGCGCTGTCTGCGCCTTGCTGGGGTGTCATAACGTAGTAGTAACCACAGTAACCGTGCATAAATAGCAGGAATGGTTAAACGGCCACCAGCAATGACATGATGGTCATATTGCCAACTGCCAGCGGCATAGTTATCGCTAACACCCCCAAACGGGCATTGGCTGGCACATATCACCATGTGTCCTTTTTCATGAGCCAGCTCTAGCGTATCTGCCAAGGCTTTTGAATAAGGAATGTTACCAGCGCCAAAGCCTAATAGAATAATGCCACAGGGTTGCTGTGATAATAGGGCTTGGAGTTGTTGAGTGATGACCTCAACGTCATTCGGCAAACAGTATAAAGCATGAACGCGGGCATAGTGAGCGCGGCTTTGAATGCTACTTAATATTTCTTGCCGGTCATCAAGCCAATGCTGTCGACGGATATCTGGGAGGTTTTTTATATAACTGTTGGCTGGATATGCTGCCCGAGTATGACCGGTAAATGCCATCAAATCATGACTGTGAATCTTTTGTACTGTCTGCGCAGGCCAAGCTTCACCGCCAAAACTTATCTTGACACCTGCCTCACCAGCCGCTGCTAGTTTTAGCGCCTCGTTAAGGTTGTCCCAAGCATCGCTATGGGCATCGATACTATAAGCATGTAGGTTCTCGCTGTCCAATAATGGGCGCATACTTCCGGTGACAACGACACAAATATCGCTACCTGCGAAGGCTTCTGCTAAAAATGCACCCAAATAACTTAAGGTATCAGTACCAGTGATGACCACAAAGCGCTTGTCACCTTGCGCATATGCTGTTAGCAGCAGCTGATAGAAGTGCGTAAAATCGCTAGGCGTCAGTTGACTACTGTCTTTAATCAGTGGGTTATCTAACCATGAAATTTTCGGCAAATTGATAGCATTATCTTGATCAGCCAAGAGTTTTTGTAACGTGGGTAAAAACACTTCTGCTGATAATGGCGCTAAGGGTCGCCCATAGCTACCAAAGGTGCCACCAGCATAAATCAGTTGAATGGGATCAGAGAGGGTCTTTGTCATAGCAGAAGAGGGCATAGTATAGTCTTGGTGCAATAAAAAAGTGTGAGAGAAAAAAGAGGCTAGTCATAATATAACGGTTGAACGCAAAAAAATCAGCAAGTATCCCACAATGATAGAATACCTGCTGTTGCGCGAGCGGGCGATTTACTACGCTGTACGCTCAAGTAATGCTTTGGCTTGATTTTGCTGTTCACTATTACCCTGAACCATCACTTCATTCAGCAAACGCTTGGCACTGTCATATTCGCCTAATTGTAGATACTGAGCCGCCAAGTCTAGCGTCACTTGATGACTGTCTAACGATTTCACAAAGTCAAAGTCTGCTGAAAAACGTGATGAGAAGTCTTCTGCTGTTTCCGCCTCTGCTTCAGTAGTAATGTCAGTGTTGATTTCAACCGGAGCATCTGGGGTGGCTGCTGTTGGTGAGTCAGACAAAGAGTCAAGATCGAAGTCATCGTCTATTAAAATGTGATCATCAAATAACAACGGAGCAGTTGGTGTGGTACTAGACTCTTCATCAAGCGCATTTTCTAAGTCATCATCGAGTTGTAAGTCATCATCGAGTTGTAAGTCATCATCGAGGGACAGTTCTGCAATCTCACCATGCTCAATATCGTTGTCTTCAAGTTTACTCTCTTCAACATCAGCGTCTTCAAGAATAAAACCATCACTATCGCTACTGTCATCTGCAAACACAGGATTTTCGTTTTCTAATACTGTCTCTGGGCTATTTGTTTCGTCTAAACTGTCTAAAGATAAAGTAAAGTCATTATCATCTGCTTGAGTGGTATCAAGCGCCAATGCTTCAGCGGCAGGTTGTTCCGTTTCTTTATCGACATCGCTCGCTAAATCGTCAAAGTCTAAAATAAATTCTTCATTATCTAGCGACAACTCTTCAGCCGCACTATCAGGGCTGTTTGAATGGATAGGTGGCTCTGTCAGTGTCGTGCTTTCTTCAGATGCGTCAAAACTAAAATCAAAGTCACTAATGTCACTAATGTCATTGTCTTCGCTGGTGATAGCGTCATCCGTGGTGGAGACATCACGGCTGTCATCGTCTGTACTATCTAAGTCTGTACTATCTAACGATGTGACAGGAGAGACGCTAGTAGTGTTGGGTTCATCGAAGTCATTTTCAAAATCGCTCAGACTAAGGTCAAAGTCGTCTGCGCTATTTTCACTGGCAGCGTTAACCTCATGCAAATCATTTGAAAGTGTGGGGGTGGCGCTAGGCGCGTCTATCAAAGTACTACTATTTTCGTCAGCGTCTGGCTGGTCGGCAAGAGCTTTTTTCTCAGCGACTGGACTGCTCGCTAAATCAAAATCAATACTTTCAAAGTTGGGGTTATCTTCTACCGGCACCTCTTGTGTCACGTCTTGACTCTGCTCTTCAAAAAATAGAGCCTTTAGCTCATCGGCTCGCGCGATGCTGGTTGCATCGTTCTGAGTCTTGATAGCGTCATACACGTGTTGAAAGTTTTCTGGCTGATTGGTAGTCGCGTACACACTAAGTAGCTTCAGCGACAACTGGCTGTCATGTGGCTTTTCTTTAAGACCACGATTGAGCGTTTCTATCGCTTTGTCATAGCGCTGTTGATCTATAAAGCGTTGGGCAATGGTAATATGGTCGAATTTTTTGTCGTCACCTTTATTGCTTTGGGCAGGAGCATTATAGTCCGTTTTAGCCGTTGCAGTTGGCGTCGCTACTTTCCTGCCTGACGGTGGTACTGAAGGTTTCTGCGCTTTTTGTTTGCGCAGTACCAAACCCGCGACTAATAAGATAAGCACCAATCCGGCGATGATATATAGCATATTGTCCATAGTTACTCCCACGCCTATGATCATGGCACACTGTGTTGATCAATCAGGCAATTATTGATTGCGTAGTTTTTTGAGACGAGCTTGTAGCTCAGCCAGTTTTTGGTTTTGTAGTTGAATCTTTTTAGTGTAGCTATCCAGTGCACTACTGGTTTTTGACAAGCGCTGAGCTTGTGACGCGGCAGTTTGTCTTGAGGCTTTAAGCGTGGCTAATATATCTGTGCTGACACCGTTGCTTGTTGTCGCTGCTGATTTTTCTTGTGTCCCATCTGCACGACCATCACTACCAGGCGCTAGCACTGAAAACTGTGCTTTTGGTAATGTTTGTGTTTTAGTGATTGTTGGTTTATCAGAACGTTTGGCCGCTTTTGTTGTCTCAGACGATATGTTGGTGGGTGACTTAGCGGATTTTTTTGGCACAAGTGGATTCGTTCTGCGACTATATAGTCGTTGCGCACTGATAGCAGCTTCTAGGTCTTTTTGTGAGGGTATGACGTCGTAACTAGGTAAGTGCAGTTTGGCATCTGCTTTTAATTGATCCGCGTCTTTATTGATAAAAGCGTCCGGATTTTGTGATTGGATCTGTTTCATCACTGTTTGGATATCTAGATTGTTTTCTTGCGCGATTTGCTGTGCTATAACCCATAGACTATCGTTGCGCTGCACCTGATACTGGGCGGTAGTGCTATTAGCTGCGATGGTGTTAGTACTACTACTGCTACGGACTACGTTAGGCGTTGCCGCTTCAACGGTGCTGGTAGGTACATTGCTGGCTGAAACGGTCTTTAGAGTATTTACTTCGTTGTATTCTGGAGCTGGAAGAGTAGGCGTAGTAGCGACCATGCCCTTCTCTGATTGACTACTGGGCTGTATTTGACGAGTGACTTGTATATTTAACACGTCCAAGGGTTTGTTAGTCGTGACTGTAGTAGGCGTATTACTGTCCTTCACTAACGCTTTACCACTGATTGTGGCCACGTCATTTACATCGGTTTTGTTACCCGTCTGATTATGAGCTGCACGCTGAACAGAGTTGCTGTCGGTATTATTAGTACCATTATTAATACTAATGGTCACAGCACTGCTGTCTGAGTTTAAGTGGGCATTAGCTAAGCGGCCGCTATCTAAACGACTAGGGGCGTAAGCCAAGTTGTTACTTTGTTGTGTAGCGGTCACAGTAGGGGTTTGAATACTAGGGGCTTGTCTACTAGGCGCTGATATGAGTGGCGGCGGTGCCCCTTCTCGAACGGTCAAGGGTTTAGCCACACTGGCAGAAACGCTTGGCAAGTTGGGTTTTTTGGCGCCTGTCACAATATGTTTTGTCGTGTCAATCGGTAGGCTATCACTAAGTGGCATCAGTAAAGTCTTAGGGACGACATTGCGCTGACCATTATCGTTTATGGCCAACACCACATCAGCAAAAGGTTTAGACACAGGCTTTGAGGTACTAATAAATACTTGACCACTGGTCGCCGAGGTAGGCGTAAAGCGTATCGTCATGGAGTCCGTTGGGGTAAGTCCCATTTGCTGATAAATGACTGGGCTTGCCAAGCTGGCGGAAAAATCCGCTGCTTGTATGCCAGTGACCGTAATACTCGCGGTGAGGGGCTCATGTTGAGCAGAGGTCACAACCGTCTTGCCAATCGTAGCAGCTTGTGTGCTCGACATGAGAGCGACGTAGCCCACCGAACAGAGAAGTGTCATTGATATCGCGCGATATACAGGAGTCAAGCGATGAGATAAATGACAAGACATGAGCCGCCCTTTAGGAGATGAAGATAAGTTATCTTTGCTGTTATAACAAAATAGTGTTTAGTTTACCAGTTTATTTCATAACTGTTGGGCACACCATAAAAAATGTCTTTATCGTGTTCAGTCAGATTTTTTATCAAGCAGCATCGCATCACCGTAGCTAAAGAATCGATACTGGTTTTTGATGGCATGCTGATAAGCCTGTTCAATAGCCGCTTTACCCGAAAACGCCGACACCAGCATTAACAGAGTTGATTTGGGTAAGTGAAAATTGGTCAACAAGCGATCTATGACCCCAAACTTAAACCCTGGATAAATAAATATATCCGTATCCCCTGACCAGCTAGAAAGGGCTTGTCCATCACTGGCGGTTTTTTGATACGCCGTTTCGAGAACGCGCGTGACGGTCGTGCCAACAGCAATGACTTTTTTGCCATTTGCATGCGTTTGATTAATAAGCTCGGCAGTGGCTTGCGGCAGATGGGCATATTCGCTATGCATGGTGTGATTGAGTAGGTTGTCTGTTTTCACAGGAGCAAACGTACCAGCGCCAACGTGTAGCGTCACAAAAGCCGTATTCACACCTTTTGCCGTAAGCTTACTGAGTACGGATTCATCAAAGTGTAAGCTTGCGGTAGGGGCCGCCACACTCGCAAGCTTGGTTGGATCGTGAAAGACCGTTTGGTAGCGGGTATTGTCTGTCTCATCAGCGTGGCGCTCAAAATAAGGCGGAATAGGCAACTCACCGTAAAGCTCTAAATGCGGCAAAATAGGTGCCTCAAACGCTAGGATAAATAAGTTATCTTGACGGCCAACCATCACCGCATTCATATGATCATCGGCAAGGTGCAGGCGTTGGCCAAGCTTGGGTGCTTTACTGGCTTTGACATGACAAAGGGCAAGATGCTCTCGATTGACGGGTGTCTCGTTTGTTGTTTCTAAATGCAGCGTCGTTGTATCCAAGTCTGATATATCAACCAAACGCTCAATCAGTATTTCAACCTTACCGCCAGTGTCTTTTTGGCCAAACAAGCGCGCTTTCATTACCTTGGTATCATTAAATACGATTAAGTCACCCTCATTTAACAAGTCCGGCAACTCAGCAAATAAGCGATCTTCGACTTGGGTAGGGTTTCTTTGTGCACTGGTGGGCAAATACAGAAGTTTTGAAGCAGAACGCTGTGACAGCGGATAGCGAGCAATCAAGCTATCTGGT
The DNA here is from genome assembly GCF_021023115.1 of Psychrobacter sp. CCUG 69069. Lineage (NCBI taxonomy): Bacteria > Pseudomonadati > Pseudomonadota > Gammaproteobacteria > Moraxellales > Moraxellaceae > Psychrobacter > Psychrobacter sp. CCUG 69069. Next base: position 12,639 of record NZ_QQAI01000014.1, on the reverse strand, counting down.
AGCTCATAATCGTAGTCATCGACGCTCAGATAACTCAAAGTGTCATTATTTTTATCGGAATCAATCATTGCGCTAGTATCAGTATCTACAGAGTGAGAGTTGGTCATAATCAGTCTTTAAATGAATGTAAATTTTGGCGTAATTGTAGCAGAAATGAGGCTATGAAAGGACAGTTTAATAGAAACGCAGACATATAAAAACGCTCTGAAACTTTTAAATAGCCTAAGTAAAATTTAATAATAATCAGTAAAGTTCTATGAAAAAAATTATAGACTACATTACTCAAATAAATTTAACTGCGGCCGTAACTGTGCAGCTGGTGCTAATGATGAGAAAGTAACGCCGACGAGGCGAATAGGCAGCTCGCGTGGAATGTCTAAAAACAGCTTATCTAACCAATAATGTGCGGATTCAGCACTGTCAAAAGCAGTCGATAGGGTGTGTGAGCGCGTAATTTGAGTAAAGTCTGCATATTTGACTTTTAACGTAATGGTGTAGGCAATGAGTTGTTTTTTTTGCATCTGATGAAACGCATCTTTGTTTTGTTCATAAATCTGGACTCGCAGTTCATCATCATTGTGTAAATTGTCTTTGAATGTGGTCTCCGAACCAACAGACTTATACGTACGTTCAGGTTTTACCGCACGCTCATCACGGCCATGAGCAATATCATGATAGAACTGTCCGCGCTTGCCAAACTCCTGCACCAATACCGCAGCTGGCGTGTGCTTAAGATCAGCGCCACTCTTCACGCCCATCGCGTGTAAACGCTTGGCAGTGGCCTTGCCAATACCGTGAAAGCGCTCGATAGGTAGCGTACTGATAAAGGCGTCAGCATCTGTTGGCGTGATCACGGCTATGCCATTGGGTTTATTGATATCCGAAGCGATTTTGGCCAACATCTTGTTAAATGATACCCCAGCCGAAGCCGTTAAACCTGTGTGCGCTAGGATTTGCGCCCTTAGCCAATTGGCCATTAACGTCGCTGAACCTTGATGAACTTGCAAGCCAGTGACATCCAAGTAAGCCTCATCTAATGACAAGGGTTCCACAAGAGGCGTTAAGTCGTACATGATCTCACGAATTTTGCTGCTGACGGCTCGATAAACTTCAAAACGCGGACGTACAAAGATGACCGCTGGACAACGTTTGCGTGCCTCATAACAGGACATAGCGGAACGGACACCAAATTGCCGTACCTCATAACTGGCCGCTGCGACCACACCGCGACCATTCGGATCGCCCCCAACAACCAATGGCTTACCACGCAACTCAGGAAAGTCACGCTGTTCAACACTGGCGTAAAAAGCATCCATATCGATATGAATAATCTTACGAAGGCTCGGATTTGTAGAAGCTGTCATAACTGTTATCTTATCTGACTTCACCGCTTGACGTCAGTATCAATCGTTAGTGGAATAAAAATGCCATTTATGCAGAATACTACATTTATTAAATTTGGTTTTTCTTCGCTACCTTTTATCACGACAATTTAACCGTCTGTCATGAATATTTTAGGTAAATGTTACAGTTTTGACGCTGGTGTTCTACACTAGAATCTCCAACGTAATCAATCACGGGGGAACGATAAACAGTGTCTTCTTTGCCTCTTTATAAATAAAAAAAGACACTGCTTATGGCTCGTACCAAACATGAAAAAGGTGTTTGGTAATATTAACGCTTTAAAACTGCATAGTTTTCAAGGTGTTTAAAAGAATTAAGGAGCTAAAGATGAATAATGAACTAAAAGGGAGCGATTTAACGCGAGCGATGCTAGCAGGCGGACATAAACAAATATGGTGTGCGGTCTGTGATGAAAGTGATGAGCAAGCCATGATGGATCACTATGATAATGATTTTACTGCTTATATCGTGTCATTTCATGACGGATACTTTCACTGCCGTGCTGGTACACCATGGAGCTTTGCCGTCCCCATAAAAATTAGTGCTGTCACGCAACACGAAATAGAGATGTAAGCACCACGACAAATACGACTGACACAAAAAAACCTCCAAAAGAGGAGGCTAGATTGTTTTAGTATTGGTACCAGTGGTCGGACTCGAACCGACACGCTTTTAAAGGCAACGGATTTTGAATCCTTTGGCTATCTCAAATAACTAGATATACTTAACGATAATAAGCAATGAGTAGAGATAAAATATATTTATAAACAATTACTTAGGGTTAAATTAACTATATTTAACTATAACTAAAAAGATATAACAATATTTTTCAAGTATCAAATAAGTATCAAAATTACTTTTAAAAATTGGTTTGTTTAACTAGTTTTAGATCTCGTCGTTAATTTTAATATGATGAAACGCATTTATGTAACGGACTTCGATTCAGTTAAGAGTACCAAAAAAGTTATCAGCAGATTGTACAAAATATTAAATTATATAGATTGTAATAATTAAACTTTGACCCAACCGTTTATCCCTAATTATTACATTGAATGCGCAGCATATCGAATCAGCTGCGTACATTTATTTATTGCTTAGCCAATAAGCTCTCTAGTACATAATTCTTTATTATACATTAGATACAAACCCCAATATTAAGCACACCACCTAAGTAAAATGATAAATACAAAAAGGTTGCTAACGCTATATTTTATAATACGTGAGCAACCTTTTTCACTACTACCTATATCTAATCATTATCCATATTTATTCATCACACTAATAATCGCAGCCCTTCGTTAACAAAGCTATGAGCATCTAAGAAATTATCATTTAATCCATAAAGTAAACTTTACTAGATGCATTATCATCAATACGCTTTAGCACTAGCCCGCTGTTTGAAGACTAATAAGCAGACAATGATAAACACTAACAAGGCTGCTGATGCTCCAAAGCGACTTAGCGCGAGACCGCCATGATCAATAGGCTTATCTAAAAAGTCGCCTAATACCGCTCCTAAAGGCCGAGTCAGTACGAAAGCACTCCAAAATAATAGTGTTTTAGATATCTTAGTATAAAAATGAGCTAGCGCAATTAGTGCTAACAAAGATCCAAAGATAATCGCACTCGTGGTATAACCCATGCCTGTGCTATCGGCTACCCAGTCACCAAGTGCGGTACCTAATGTCTGCGAAAACATAATGGTCGTCCAGTAAAACACCTCTGCTTTGGGTTTGCTGATACTATCAACGGCAATGCTTCCCATCGTCTTCTGCCATGTCATTAGACATATTCCAAGTAAAGCTACTAGAAGCGCTGAGCCGCCAGCATAGCCAATTCCTAGTGATCTTGTCACATAGTCTGCTATTGTTGTACCTAAAGTCGTTGTTGCTATAATCGTGCCCCAATACAACCATTTATTAAATGAGTTGGCTTTAATCTGGGTAGCGACTGCTATAGCAAATATAATAGCGAAAATGCCAGTACTGACAATGTATCCTAGATTTAATGACATTGATAAAGCATCACCCGCAGTCTCACCAAGCGTAGTAGCTGCGATTTTAATTATCTAAAAAAGAAGGGTAACTTCCGGAACTTTGGACAAAGCGTTTAGCACTGGATCGTTACTAGAAGCAGTGGGTGAGTATTGATTGTTTAAGGTTGTATTCATGGTTAGATTCACTCTATTAGTAAACAAATTTAATGTTACGTTGTAGATGTCACTAAATTATCAATAGAGATGTTAAGAAAGTGTGAAGATGCAACTATTTAGATCTATTAAAATTTCTATGTATGAGTTTAAAAGATCAAAGTTATACAAAGTCCTCGATTATCATGTAAGTTTAAAATCTCAGAATTAGAGTCCTTCATAAAGACATCGATACCTGCCTGCTCACAGATTGATTTAACAATAGAGAGCCCAAGTCCTGTACCTTCTATTTCCTGTGATTGCTTACTTGCGCTATCTGATCTTGAAGCGCTTATACTATTGTTAAGTTTACTGTCGCTAAATTGATCAGCTGCACTAATCACTTGATTAAGCCGTATAAAGGGTTCAAAAGCTTTCTCATAATCACTAGGGTCAATGCCTGCGCCTGAATCTATGATCTGTAATACTAATTTGTTATCTAGCGTCTTGGATATATCATTTAATTTCCCAGATTGAATCACATGTGAGCCAAAATTATATTGAGCATTTAAAGCCGATTTATCCAAACTGCCTGAGTTTTGCTCAAGTTGATAGAGTTTAACCATGACTTGACCATTATCTAGCGTATAAATAATAGCGTTTTGAATCAGGTTTTTTATGAGCATTAATAATGATGTCTCATCTATCTTTACTTTGCTACTTGACTGTAAGTCGACAGTTAGTTCGATGTTCTTATTATCAGCAATAGGAATGAGTAACCCTATGACTTGTTCGATAATAGATTTAACATTGGTTGCTGTTGTCTCGGTACCAAGCTCGGTATTGATATTACCAGCACGAGCGAGCGTTAATAATTGCTCAACCAAACTTTGATTACGCCTCAAGCGAATAGCCAGTTTATCGAGGCCTTCCGACATAACGTTATCATTACTAATACGCTGTAATCGTTGTAATTGTAGTGAGATGGCAGTCAGCGGCGAGCGCAGTTCATGGGCAGCATCAGCGATAAAGCGTTGCTGACGTTCAATACTAATTTTGACTATAGCCAATAATCTATTTAACGATTCGGCTAGTGGCAGCAATTCAGAGGGCAGTCTACCAATCGATAAAGGACTTAGGTCATTCTCATTACGTGCGCTTATCTCATGATGCAATTGACGCACAGGTTTCATCATGCGCCACATGATAAAAGGCAGTAAAAGCAGTAATAATGCTATACCGATAATAAGGGGTAAAAAAGACTGTAAGGCACTAGCTTTGGCTAAATCATCCTGTAAATCTGTCTGTTGGCGCAAAATTAGAGCCACTTCTTCATCAGTATCTAAAGACTCAATCTTGACATCATTTCTATAGGTTCGCCAAGAATGACCGTCAATGTTTTGATCGCTTATCCCTTGTGGAACGCTATTTACTAATGCCAACGGTATAGGTTCTGAGTAATCATGCTCATCATCGCTTTGAACGTTCTGATAATCTTCTACCCCGTTATTGAGTGAGGCGGAGAGTATGACTATATCAACGGTGATCGCACCATCATCGTCATCGGTATCAAAGTGAATGTTGCTGCGGGCATGCTCGTCACTGTATGAATAAGCAGCATTATTATTTAAACCACTAATATTAAGCGACTGCTCTAATAAGGCAGCAGTATTTTTTAAGTTATCATCCTGAAAGTCATTTATCTCGTTATAGCTGTACCAAAATCCATAACCACCAGCCACTATTGCCAGTAGTAATAATGACACAACAGACCAAAAGATAAGTTGGAACTGTAATGAGTTAAAGGGCTTACGAAATTTAGGCATTGCTGATATACCATCCAAGGCCACGAACATTTTTGATTCTATCTTGTCCGACCTTTTTGCGTAAACTATGAATCAAAAACTCAATGGCGTTACTTTCAACTTCGCCGCCCCAGCCATATAACGAATCCTCAAGCTCATTTTTGGACATGACTTTTTCAGGCGATAGCATAAAGGTAGTGAGAAGCATGTACTCCTTTGCGGTTAAATCGATAGGGCTACCATCCATCATGACCCGTTTGTGCGCGGTATCTAAACTTAAATTGCCAACCGTCACTTGATTATCAGCCTTGCCTTGGGCACGGCGAATAAGTACTCTCATGCGTGCAAAGACTTCTCCTAACTCAAAAGGCTTGACGACATAATCATCAGCCCCTGAGTCTAAGCCTGCAATTCTATCTTTTAATTGATCACGCGCGGTGAGTATCAACACTGGTGTTTCAATCTTGGCATCGCGAATAGCAGTCAACACGCCCATGCCATCAACTTCTGGAAGACCTAAGTCTAATAAGATGATGTCATAAGGTTGCACCCTTAATGTCAGTATGGCTTGACGACCGTCTTTGACCCAATCAACCGTATAAGCCTCATCTTGCAAGGCTTCGCTCAGACTCTCGCCAATCATCAAGTCATCTTCGACTACCAATACGCGCATGGGATATCCTTATTATGTGACTAGTAGGATTAAAAAATATTTATCTATAGTGACACTTTTTATAGCGTCCTCAAACTAAAAAGCTCTAATCGATACTAGTGTACAGAGTAGAGCCGTTGTTAAGCTATATTCAACCAAGTTTTAAAATATTAATCATCATCTAACTGACTGCTGACAACCTGACCATTCATGCTATCGATTATCAGTTTATTTATGTCCATCCCTTTAGCTATTTCAATCTCATAAGCGGGTATACCGTTATCAAAATCAAACTCTGCTTCAGTAATTTTGCCACCAACACTTTGCGTTGCTTTTTGCATGGCTTGGGTTAGGGTTATTTGGGCTTGCCTCATAGCGTTATATTCTGCTAAGTCGTCTTGATCTATTTTTTCCTGCTTAGATTTTAGAACTTTGCCGCTACTGGCGTCAATTTTTACTTCATGCTCCACTCCATCATTGATAAGCTTGATTTCATACTCGCCACTTGCCATATAATCGTTTTGGTCAAACTCAGCGCTAATTAAGTCTCCTTTGACTGTTTTTTGTGCAATAGCGACGGCTTGCTCTAGACTGATTTTACTCTGTGCTATCGCGACTGCGTCACTCGTCTTTGCGCCTGAAATAGCAGGTATTTGACCTGAGGCAACAGCGAGAGTACCAATACCTAGAACGCTAAGAGCAATAAGTAGGGATTTGCTTAGGGTTGATAGTTTTTTCATCGTGTTTACTCCGTATTTAAGGTTCATGTCTGACGACTCATTATCAAAGTTGTCAGAAGTGTCGATATGAGTCCATCATACAAAACAAGACATAGAAGAAGCTTAGCGTAGAATAAGCGTTCAGTTAGCTACTCATATTTTTGGGCTATAATGCTGTTGCTCTTTCGATAATCCTTATACAGAGTAATATTTTATTATGTTTGAGATACTATTATTGGCGTTAGCACTCGCTGCGGATGCGTTTGCGGCTGCAATCGGTCTTGGCTCGACACATAGAAGCGATGGTAAGTCGCAGTTTATAAAAATGGCGTTACTCATTGGATTATACTTCGGTGTTGCTCAGGGGGTGATGCCGCTAATTGGTTATGCGCTTGGCTCTACTATGCTCGGTTGGTTTGCGGAATGGGCTGCTTGGATTGCTTTTATCATACTAGTGGCTCTTGGGATTAAGATGCTTTATGAGTCGTGTTCGGTTAGTGACGATACTCGGATCAATGTAAGTCATAAAACCTTGCTGTCATTGGCTATAGCGACTAGTCTCGATGCGATGGCAGCGGGCTTTACGTTAAACCTGTTGGTAGTTAATGCTTATGCTGCCTGTTTAATCATCGCATTGACGACCGCTATTTTAAGTGTTTTAGGGGCTTATATAGGACGCCAGTCAGGAACATGGCTCGGCAGTTGGGCAGAAGCTTTGGGCGGTTTAGTGCTGATAGCGATTGGTGTGAAGATGGTTATTTGAAGCATAATTATGCTCTGTTCTCTTAAAAAACACGCTGGCCAGCGCACAAGCTATAGTCAAAGACACCAACATCGATACTAAGGTATGACTAAAAAAATGATCACCAAACATCATTTTATATAGGCCCATTGTCCAGCCTAATACGGTTACGATTTCAAATATTCGATAGCGATACTTATAAAGAGTAGGTAAAAATGCTAAGCCATACAAAGAAAATCCTGCGCTGGCATGAGCTGCTGGAAAACATTTTGTATCGGTTTTAGCAAGCATATTTTGCCATAGATTAAGATAAGGTAGATCCCCGCCAAAAAGCGTTAGATGATTAGGACAGCTCACATGAGTAACGCTTTTTAATAGCGCGATAGTAGAAGGCACCACAATAAGAACAATAAGTAAGTAACTTATTTCACGAATTGAGAAGGGCACAATAAATTTACTTGTTTTATTGTTATCGATGATAGAGGCGATATTTGAAGATTGTCTGTATTTGATAACCAATACGGATATTAAATAGAGAGCCAACAAGATTAATAATGCTTTAGGACCATCATAAAAAATAAAAGCGTAAGGCTGTTCGCCTTTTTCTATCAGCCACTGACCATTATTATAGAAAAACTCACTAATACGAACATCAAATTGGCTATGCTCAAAGGTTAGAGCGGCAATAATTGTTAAGCAAAAAAGCTTAAGCCATATCCAGTTAGTTGGGTTATCTTCTAAAATCATGAAAATACCTTACTCAATGTATAAAATTGCTAAAAATTTAAGCACTTTTTAAAATAAAAGATTAGATAACGCCATGCACCACAAAACGAACAATAGTAATAATGCCAAAAATTGCGCGGCAGAACCCACGTCCTTGGCTATTTTAGCGAGGGGATGATGATCCGTTGAAGTATGATCGACGCTCGCTTCAATACCCGTATTAATAAGCTCCACAATGAGGGATAAGAATGAAGCAATCACAAGCACCATTTTGGCGCTGACGTTAAAAGGCATAAATATAATGACCGTGAACAATAAGAGATTGAGCCAGATAACTTGCCTAAAGGCCGCTTCAAACTTATAAGCCGCTTTAAAACCATCTATAGAATACCCCGTAGCTTTTACAATACGGGCTAACCCTTTTTTACCTTTAACCTCATTTGCAAAACTATCCGCTACAAAAGTATCATCAGATACAGGCTGATTTTTATAATCAAGATTTGTATGTTCGTGGCTCAGAGCAGTAGTCTTGGAATTATTCATATCGATAGCTTAGTATTTATTAAGATTAGAATAGCTGGCAGGTCTTAATGATATTACAGTGCATGTTAAGATCGCGTTAAGATGAATTTCATATAATAAAAAGCAGTAGCGAATACCGAGTTTGATTAAGGTATTGGCTACTACTGACTATTGAAGTTACAGTGAAAATAAGAAAAAGTGCAATCACCGATATATTTATTGTTGTAATGATCCCAGTGTAGGAGGGCACTGGTTAGCACTTGGGTATCAGTATGTGCTTGGAGCTGTTAAGGAAGCGTTAAGATAAAAAATATTTATAAAATTATTTGGAAAGGGCAATATTAATATCAAAATTCAATATATACAAAAAAGCAATAGCCGACACCTTGTTTATCAAGGTATTGGCTACTGCATCCTATTAATGAAGAGTTAGTATTTAGCTTTGCTTACTTTTTAGCCATCATCCTCCATATCAACTTGGCTGCTTAGAACCTTGCCAGTATTGGCATCTATGCTCACATCATATATCTGATTGTCTTTGACAACTTCGATGTCATATAAGGCTTGACCTTTTTCAAGCTCGAACTCAACACCGATGACTTTACCATTTACGCTTTGAGTGGCTTTTTGCATAGCACTAGTTAGCGTAACTTTGGCTTGCATCAGCGCTCTATATTCAGCCATGTCTTCTTTATCTAACTTCTCTTTTTCAGTCTCGATGACTTTGCCAGTATTGGCGTCGATCTTGACCTCGTAAGCCGTACCGTTTGATACAAACTCAACTTCATACTCGCCCGTTACAGCACCGTTGCCATTATCATCATCGTCGTCATAATCGAATTCTGCGCTGATTAGATCACCTTTAGCATTCTGTTTAGCTATATCGATTGCTTGCGTTAAGCTGATCTTACTTTGCATAGCGCTGACAGCTTCACTTGATCCAGTTACGGCTTTGGTATTAGCAGCAGGGGCGGCGATAGCGGTTGCACCTACGCCTGCAATAGTAAGGGCGATGATTGCTGATTTGGTTAGCGTTGATAAGTTTTTCATGAGAGTCATCCTTTGTATTAATCAATTTCTGACACACCATTAGTGGTTTTGCCAGCTACCTCGTGGGTATGAATCTATAATACGAGAGACGACATAGGGGAAACTTAGCGGAAAATAAGAGTTTGATTAGCGAGTAGATATAATAAATATTGCTTAATTTTCTGAGTTAAATCATTATTTAAAAGACTACTAAATGTTTAACAGATCTAATGTCTGGCTTAGATACTAGGCTTGCTAAGTTTTGATTAAAGGAGTTTCTATAGGAGGAAAAAGGATGTCAGACGAATTCTTACGAAATACGACGCTTATCGCTTATTCACCTTCAACAGTATCAAAAGTACCTTGCGAAGATATCTTAATTTTGAACTTTGAGCCTCACGGCGACGAAGTTTTTTGGCTCAATACTTATGGATTGAGAGAGTTAGATGAGATGGAGCAAGTTGTCATCCAGAACCAGTTTGATGATTTTTTAATTAAATTATTGCAAGATGATGAGCATGCCAATAAGGTTATCGAACTCGATAATGTCCTGTTTATCGCTCTAAAAGTATTAAAAACTGATGACAAAAATCTAGATAATAAACAATTGATTTTCGTTGTATCGTCAAATATGTTATGGAGTTTGCAAGAGAATCATAATAATCATTTTCAGTGGATTCGTGATCGCTTAAGCGAAGGCAAAGGACAAGTTCGAAGCAAAAAAGTAGATTATTTGCTTTTTCTGTTGATTGAATCATTGATAGCAAACTATGAAGAGACGTTTGAGAGCTTATTGAATGCTGACGGTGACTCGATAAAGGTGACCAATATTAATCCAACGCCTTATTCTACTAAAAAGGTTGAGGAGCAAAAACGTCGCATGTTGAACTTTAAGAAAGCGACGCTGAGCCTTCGCAATACCATTGTAAAGCTGGAAACGATTAATATTATTCCTATGGATAGTAAGTATTTCACCGAACTTAAAGAGCAAGCCAACAATTTGATTGATGAAATTGATTTTGAGTTGTTTGAGCTTGATAGTAAAACCAATCTGATATTCTCAATTCAGGGCCATCGTTTGAATGAAATCATACGTACCTTGACCTTAGTGTCAGTGGTATTTATACCATTAACATTTTTGGTAGGCGTTTACGGTATGAATTTTGACTATATGCCTGAGTTAAAATGGAATGAGGGTTACTTTGCCTTGTGGGGTGTGATGGTAACATTGACTGTGGCCATCGTTGTGTATTTTAAAAGTAAGAAATGGTTTTAAACTGTACTGCTAACTTGTAATGTCTTAGGCTTTTAAAGATTGTTTATTAGTAGAATTTATTTATAATAAATACTAAACGTACTACCGCCTGCAGCATTAGCTTGATGGGTAAGTTGCCAGCCCATATGCGTTATGATGCGCTGAACAATACTTAGACCTAACCCTGTGCCATCAACCTTATAGCTCGTATAATCTTTTGACGAGAACTTATCAGTTAATTGCCCATCATTTTTCTTTTGCTCTAAACGCTCAAACCTTTCATAGAGTAGAGGCATCATCGCTTCAGGAATACCCAAGCCAGTATCGGTAACGGTGATTTTTTTATCGTCAATAATAATAACTACCTCACCCTCATCCGTGTATTGAAAGGCATTCTTTATTAAGTTGCCTAGTGCCATTTTTAGTAATTCAGGTCGTACGTAGGCAAAATACTCTTGTTCAGCGACTACTGCATAAGTCACAGTCTTATACCGTAGCAAATATTTTAAGCGTTCCACTTCATTGTTAGCAATGCTATTGATAGAGGTTTGCGGAGCGTCCAGTTTTTCAGGAGCACGCGAGAGTAGTAATAACGCGCTGATAATCTCAGAGGTCTCTTTAGCTGTAGTACTAATACGATTAGTAAACTCGCTCAAACGGCTATCGCCTTCTAATTGAGAAGCCAGTACTTCTGATGCACCCATAATAATCGTCAAAGGCGTGCGCAGCTCGTGGCTAACATCTCCAGTAAATAGCTGCTCACGTTTGAGATACTGCTCAAGCTTATGATTCTTCTCATCAATAGCGCGTGCTAATACGCCAACCTCGGAGGGCAAATGGGTCAATTCGGTTAAGTTTTGATGATCGGTTTCTACTGCTTTTTTTAAGTCTAATAAAGGTTTAGTAATTTGCCTAGAGGATAGCTGAGAAAATATTGCGGCAATTAGTAAGCTTAAAATAACGGCAACTCTTAAGGCATTGGCAAAGATGTCTTCTAGGTGTTCAAAAATGGCAAGGACAGGGTAGTTCCCCATTACCATCTCAGTGTCTTCTAAATAGGTTAAAACATAGCGTTGTTTATTTTGCTGATAGATGAAGAAATGTAGATTAGTTCTAACATTGCCATCTTTGGTGGGCACGGTTACGGGCATCTCTTGCACTGTCTCGGTTGCCAAAGCTTTTAAATTATCAGGTGCATGATTATAGCGATAAATTTTTATGCCCGGATCTGCAGTGTAGACAGGCTGATCGCCATCCTTTTCTTGACTAAGCTCTAGCTGTTGCAGTAAGCGAGCTTTGACCAACTCTTGCTCCATCCTTGTCTCAGCGTACATAAAAATACTGACGAAAGCAGCGCAAAGTAATATGGCAAATAAAAAATATGACAGTCGAAATTTATTAGCGATAGAGTCGAGGCTGAACATGGCATTTACTTCATAGTATAAGGTAGTAGAAAGAGGATAGGAGGTATAACTAGGACGACTCTTAATCAGATTGAGTCTGTAAATCGTACTAAGATATTCTACACTTTGAACCGCCCCGGGATTGTCGGAGACTCAACATTCTGAGAGAATACGACAATGAAAAAACAAACCTACACTCCTGAGATTAAAGAACGCGCCGTTCGCATGCTGATAGAAGCGTTGGGCGACTATCC
>NZ_QQAI01000013.1:0-84667 GCF_021023115.1 Psychrobacter sp. CCUG 69069 | reverse complement strand
ATTAAATAGATATTGATGATAAATTCGTCTATGGGCATCTCACAACTCCATTGTATTCTTGGTCGAAAACAATAGATTAGTGAGGTGCTCTTCTTTTTTCAATCACTTTCGAAGTTGAGAGTGGGGTTAAAATTGTAAAGTGGAGATACCCCCATGAAAAAACTACTTTTAGCTACAGCCGTTGCTGCTCTATCTGTTTCTGCAGCCAATGCCGCTCCAACTGTCTATGGTAAAGTATTCGTTACTACTGATTACGTTAATGCTGAAATTGATGGTCAGAATATGGATAATAATAACAGAATTAATGAAGACAACGGTTCATTACAAGTTAATTCTAATCTTTCACGTTTAGGCTTCAGAGGCTCTGAAGCGATAACGGCCAACACTGACGTAATTTACCAATTAGAGTACGGCGTTAAAGTTGATGATAGTGGTAGCGATAACATTGGCTTCAAAAGTCGTGATACTTATTTAGGTTTAAAAAATAAAGACTTCGGTGAATTCCGCTTTGGTCGTAACTACACAGTCATTGACTATATCAATAACGTATCAGTTAATGAAGGTTATTGGGATAATCTTGGCTCTAGTACTCTGAACAACAACGACAGCTTTGCTAATATTTTGACCCCGACCGTTGGTAACCGTATCAATAATTCAATCGTTTGGAAAGCGCCTAAATACAATGACCTACCATTAGCGCTTGCGCTGATGTATGGTGCTGATGAAGACTTTATATCTGAGAGTGATCGTGACGCAGGCTATGGTGCCTCATTGATGTTTGATCCAGGTACAGGCATTACCGCTGGTATTGCTTATGAGCAAGACATGAGTGTTAGTGGTGATATTATCCGTGGCAGTGCTAGCGTCGATTTAGGTAAATATATCGCAGCTCCTGTAAAGTTAGGCGTTCTATATCAAGAAGCTGACTATGCCGGTACTACTACTGCAACAGAGGACGGTTTAGTGGTGAGTGCTGAAATGGGTCTTTCGAATTTTGCCCGTCCAGCCTCTGTTTATATTCAGTATGACAAAACCGACAATATCAGTGGTCTTGAGAATAATGACTCAAATCAAGTCGTTGTAGGTGGCAAATATGCGTTTAAAAATAATATGATCGCTCATGCCTATGCTGGTCTAAATTCAGCGGAATTAAACAATGGTCGTTTTGGTTCGAGAGACGAAGACGGCAATGTTAATGAAATCGACTTACGTGGTGATATTGATGTACTCGCTATCGGTGGCGGTCTAGAATACTTATTCTAATCTAACCATTAGAAACGTATTATAAAAAACTCATCCTTCGGGGTGGGTTTTTTTGTTTTGTAATCAATACTGTGTCTTGAACAACAGCGTGTCTTAAATAACAGAATCCGTAAAATTAATAATAACATTTGTGTAAATTTTGGTTTTTTCACCTTACTGTAATATTTGGTTGGTAAAGTTGTGTCTAAGTAATGCTTCTAGCTCATATATATAAATGTTCTATAGGGTAGTCACCCTGCTATTATATATATCGGCCAATCTTAGCCAATTTATCAAAAAAATTGTAAAGTGGAGATGTCTTTTGAAAAAACTATTTTTAGCCTCATCAGTCGCAATGCTATTAGTATCTACAGCTCAAGCGGCACCGACTGTTTATGGCAAAGCATTTGTTACCGCCAACTATGTCAATGCTTCATTCGAACGAGAAGCTATGGACGATAGTAGTATAAGCATTAATGAAGACAACAGTTCAGTAGAAATCGCATCAAAATCTTCACGTATTGGTTTCAAAGGTTCTGAAGCCATGACTGCCAATACTGATGTGATCTACCAATTAGAGTATGGAATCAAGGTTGATGATAGTGGCAGCAGTAACATCGGTTTTAAAAGCCGTGATACTTATCTGGGTCTAAAGAATAAAGACCTTGGCGAATTCCGCTTTGGTCGTAACTACTCAGTCGTTGATTATATCGATAATGTCACGGTCAATGAAGGTTACTGGGACAATGTGGGTGCTAGTAGTTTAAGCAAAAATACACTAGCCAATGCTTTAACCTTAGCTGATGGTTACCGAGTTAATAACTCTATCGTCTGGAAAGCGCCTAAATACAATGAGTTACCATTAGAGCTTGCGTTGCAGTATGGTGCTGATGAAGACTTTATATCTGACGATAATAGTCGTGACAGCGGCTATGGTGCCTCATTACTATTTAATCCAGGCAATGGCTTTACGGCTGGTGTTGCTTATCAGAGTGATCTGGCTACTAAAAATCCCAGTAGTACTAATACGGGCGGCGATATGATCCGTGGGACGGCTACTGTCGATCTAAGTAATTATGTTGCTTATCCAGTAAAAGTGGGCGCTCTATACCAACAAGCTGATTTTGATGATACTAATGAAACTGAAAAAGGATTGATATTAAGTGCTGAGATGGGTCTAAGTAACCTCGCTCGTCCAGCCTCAATATATGCACAGTACAATAAAACGGATAACTTAAGAGGCATTAATGAAAATAATTCAGATCAAATCGTCGTAGGCGGTAAATATAGCTTTAGAAAGAATATAATTGCACATGCTTATGTCGGTAATAACACTGCAGACTTAAAAAATGATCTTTTCATTGCTGGTCAAGATGACGGTGATAAAGATATTCTTGTCAGAGCGCGTGGTGATGCTAGCGTCTTCGTGGTCGGTGCTGGTCTAGAATACAAATTCTAATCTAAACATTAGAAAACGTATTATAAAAAACTCATCCTTCGGGGTGAGTTTTTTTGTTGTGACCTTTTTAAAGCCGCAGTGGGTTATAATAGCTACGTATTTACGATGATTACGCACTTATGACAATTAAGCGTTAAAAACTGAGTGTTTTAAAGAGTTTGCGCTTTTGCCCTATATTTTGTGGCGTATTTTTAGTAAAATCCTTCTTTACCAATTACCGACAGAGTACTATGACCAAGTTTATATTTGTGACCGGTGGGGTAGTGTCCTCACTAGGAAAAGGTATTACCGCAGCCTCTCTTGCAGCAGTGCTTGAAGCACGCGGCGTGAGCGTGACGATGACCAAAATGGATCCGTATATCAACGTCGATCCAGGTACGATGAGCCCATTTCAACATGGCGAAGTGTTCGTCACCGAAGATGGCGCTGAGACCGATTTGGATTTAGGCTACTATGAGCGCTTCTTACGCCACTCTAAGATGAGTAAGAGCAATAACTTTACCAGTGGCCGTATCTATCAGAACGTTTTGAATAAAGAGCGCCGCGGTGAATATTTGGGCGGTACGGTACAGGTGATTCCGCATATCACTGATGAAATCAAAAGTAAAATCCTTGCCAGTGGCCAAGGCTACGACATCGCCATTATCGAAATTGGCGGTACAGTTGGTGATATCGAGTCACTTCCTTTTATGGAAGCGGTACGCCAAATGCAAGTAGAGCTTGGACGCAATCGCGCTATGCTCATGCATCTAACGCTGGTGCCTTATATCGCTAGTGCGGGTGAGACCAAAACCAAACCAACACAGCATTCGGTAAAAGAGCTGCGGTCTATCGGTTTGCAGCCTGATATCTTAATCTGCCGCTCTGATCATCATATCTCACAAGACAATCGTCGTAAGATTGCGCTGTTCACCAACGTTGAAGAGCGTGCGGTCATTATGTGTGAAGATGCGCAAAGCATTTATCAAATACCCCGTACGCTGCACGAGCAAGACCTTGATGATTTGATCTGTGAGCGTTTTGGCCTTGATGTGCCAGAAGCTGATTTGAGTGATTGGGACAAAGTGGTGGAAGCTCAGTTGAATCCTGAAGCAACGCTTACTGTTGCGATGGTCGGTAAGTATGTCGAGCTGCCTGATGCCTATAAGTCTATCAATGAAGCATTGCTACATGCTGGTATCACGCATAAAGCCGACGTCAAAATCGACTACATTGATGCCGAGCTTTTAGAAAGCGATGAGCAGTTATTTGCCCGTCTGAGCGATGCCGATGCGATTTTAGTGCCGGGCGGTTTTGGTGAGCGCGGTACCAATGGTAAAATAAAAGCCATTACTTATGCGCGTGAAAACCATGTGCCGTATTTGGGTATCTGCCTTGGTATGCAGCTGGCTGTGATTGAGTACGCGCGTAACGTACTTCAGATTAATGCCAACTCTTCTGAATTTGATCGCAAAACGGCAGAGCCTATTATTGGCCTCATCACTGAATGGTTAGATGAGCGCGGTGAGCTACAGATTCGTAGTGATGACTCTGACCTTGGTGGTACCATGCGTCTAGGCGCACAGCAAGCCGAATTGGTCGCTGGTAGCAAGCTTGCTCAAATCTATGGTGCAGTTAATATTACTGAGCGTCATCGCCATCGTTACGAGATGAATAACCGCTATATCGAGCCATTAGAGCAAGCAGGTATGGCGATATCTGGTTATTCTGCTAAGCAGCATCTGGTAGAGTCGGTTGAGATTAGCGAGCATCCATGGTTTATCGCAGTACAGTTCCATCCTGAATTTACTAGCTCTCCACGCGGTGGTCACCCACTGTTTAATAGCTTTGTAAAAGCGGCGAAAAATTTTAGCGAAGCCAAGTAATTTTTGAAGTAGTCCCACTTTGCCTATCCTAAAAAAGACTGATCTTCGGATCGGTCTTTTTTTTAGCCCGTATTTAGGGTGGGGTACGGTCGTTCACTTGTGGTAACTCCTGTGATTGATCGCTTTATAGCCATTGACGGTAGGGAATTACGCTTGAACACTTTTTTTAACGGCGCTATCGGTTACAATATAAGATAGAACCATTGATAACAATAAAGAGGAAAACGGCTGAATGGAAAACTTATTGACAGCACAGTCACACATTGCGCTTAAGACGCCTGATCATAACATCATCAACATTGGTAATGATCAGCCATTTGTGTTGTTTGGTGGTATGAATGTCTTAGAGTCCAAAGAGCTTGCGTTCGAGATTGCCGAGCAATACGTTGAGATATGTCAACGCTTGGGTATCGGTTATGTGTTTAAAGCCAGCTTTGACAAGGCCAATCGCTCAAGCCTGCACTCTTATCGTGGCCCTGGACTCGCGCAAGGTATCGATTGGCTCGGACAAATCAAAGAGAAATATCAAGTACCGATTATTACAGACGTACATGAGCCCCATCAAGCAGCACCAGTCGCTGAAGTTGCCGATATTATCCAGCTGCCTGCGTTTTTATCCCGTCAGACAGATTTGGTGCATGCGATGGCTAAGACGGATGCGATTATCAACATCAAAAAAGCCCAGTTCTTAGCGCCACATGAGATGCGCCATATTGTCAATAAATGCCTTGAAGGTGGTAACGATAAACTCATACTTTGTGAGCGCGGTAGTGCCTTTGGCTATAACAACCTTGTGGTGGATATGCTTGGCTTTGATACGATGAAGCAAATGAATATCCCTGTCTTCTTTGATGTGACGCATAGCTTGCAGCAACCAGGGGCACGTAGTGATAGTGCGGGGGGACGCCGAGAGCAAATTACCACGCTGGCACGTGCGGGTATGGCAACCGGATTGGCCGGACTGTTTTTAGAGGCGCATCCAAATCCAGAAGTGGCAAAATGCGATGGTCCCTGTGCCTTGAGAATGAGCCAGTTAGAGCCGTTTTTGCGTCAGCTTAAGCAGATAGATGATTTGGTCAAGGGTTTTGAGACACTCGATACTCATTAATATAGTGAGTTCAGTATAAAAGCGATACAGTGGGACTGGATGAATTTTTTGCAGCCTCTGTCTGCGCAGGCACAGCACGCCAGAAAAATTTATTCCAGTTCCACGTCAGAATGTGATGTCTCTATTTTATTTAGAATTGACTATACCCTTAATGATATTAGGAGAAAACGATGGCGATGCGAATGGCGCAGGTAAGTATCGAAAACATTGATGATGCCGAAGGGATCGATAGCATCATGACGGCGTTAAAAAATATCTCAGGCGTGACGGCTATTGAGCTGGATAAAGCGAGTAACATCGCAACCGTACGCTATGATGATACAGATACCAGTATTCATGCTTTGACGGCGGCGATTAGTATGGTTGATTATGTGACCCAACCGTTTCCTATCGATGCCCCGCAAAACCCACGTTATGATAATTAAATAGGGTTGTCAGAGTCTGCTAAGTCGGGTTTTCTTAATAAATGAACAACCAAATAGCCTTGTTGTTGATGGCAATTCGGCTTATGCTAGTTTAGTGCTTTTTTAATAGGTCTGTAAAAGTCCATTATAAAAGCAGTTTATGTATTCATAAAAATAAGGAGCCTGACATGGCAAGCCAAACACGTATTATTCAAATTGACGGCATGACTTGCGGGGGCTGTGTGGCAAGCGTCCATACTGCTACTGCTGATATTGACGGCATAGACACGATCACGGTTGATCTGGCTGATAAGCTAGCGACAGTGACTTTTGATGATAGCAAGACCAGTATAGAGGCCATTGCTTCTGCAATCGATGACGCTGGATTTGATGCCACAGTGGCTAATTCGTAGATTTTGTCGTTCACTTAAAAAACCAGCTATCATGGCTGGTTTTTTAGTGGTTAAAAATTAGTCGCAATTAGCGTTGTCTGCTTGTGACTGCTCAACTCGGCCTACATAATTAAAAAACAAACACTAAATTTAGCGTGAGCCACTGGTTGATTTAGACTCCTCCATCCACTGATATTTTTATACCCATACCAATTTATAAATGCTATGGCGAGTGCTCTTTATGAATGATTCTACCCGTACCGACAATCCTAACCCTTACGATGTCGACACTGATATTCAATCCAGTACGCAACTGACACCGCAGCGAGCGCATCTACAGCTGGCGATCGATGGTATGAGCTGTCAGGCTTGTGCGTCACGTATTGAGAAGGTACTTAATAAAAAGCCTTCAGTGTATGACGTGAATGTGAACTTTGCAGGAGAGACCGCCAATGTGGACTATGATCCGGCGCAGACGACACCAGAGCAGATCACAGAATGGGTGAACAAAACGGGTTTTGTTGCCAATTTGCAGGCAGCCGATAGTTTGTTTTCACAGGCGGATGAAGACACAGCCACCCAATACCCATGGCGATTGATTGGTTTGTGGATTTGTTTACTGCCATTTTTAGTTGGTATGGCGGGCATGCTTATCGGTCAGGGTATGGCGTGGATGCCGCCTATTTGGATACAGTTTGTCTTAGCGACGATTGTACAGTTTGGCTTTGCCTTGCCGTTCTATAAAAGCGCTTGGGCGTCTATCAAAGGCGGCCTTGCCAATATGGATGTGCTGGTCGTCATTGGCACGGTGACGATTTGGGCTTATTCAACCTACTTGTGGCTGACTCATGGCGATGGCAGCTTAAACAGTTTGCTGCAAAACAGTCATGCTGGCGGTCATGGGGTGAGTAACAGCCCAGCTGTGTATTTTGAAGCAGGAGTGATGGTCATTGCTTTTGTGCGCACTGGTAAATATCTAGAAGAACGCACCAAAAAGCACAGTTTAAACAGCATTGATTTGCTGTTGTCATTGACCCCCGATGAGGTTGAGCAGCAGCAACCAAACGGTGACTTTCATAATGTTGCTCTTAAAGACATACAAGTGGGTGATATTTTGCGCGCAAAGCAAGGCAGCCGTGTTGCAACCGATGGGACAGTGATTGACGGTAGCGGCTGGTGCGTGGAGAGTCATTTAACGGGGGAGTCCGTGCCACTAAAAAAAGAAGTGGGCGATGGCTTGTTGGCAGGGGCTTTGGTAGAAAATGGCAGCCTACTATACCGTGTCAGTGCAAAGGGCAGCGATACCAAGCTCGGTGACATGGTACAAGCGCTCAGCGATGCGCAAGGCTCAAAAGCCAATCTAGCGCGCCTTGCTGATAGAGTAACGGCTATTTTTGTCCCTGTGGTAGTAACGATTGCCTTGGTTACTTTTGGGCTGACGTGGTGGCTAACGGGTATGGTTGATACTGCCTTAATGCATGCGGTGTCGGTGTTGGTCATTGCTTGCCCATGTGCGCTTGGTTTGGCAACGCCAGCGGCTATTATGGCCGGTATGGGCGTCGCCGCCCGTCATGGCGTTTGGTTTAAAGACGCGCAAAGCTTAGAGGCGGCAGGTAATATTGATACCGTGGTACTCGATAAAACGGGCACATTAACTATCGGTAAGCCAACCATCGTCGATCAGGTCATGGTGGATAAATCGCTTGCCGTCGATGATGTGCTGCAAATTGCCGCAAGTGTTGAGGCGCACGCCAGCCATCCATTAGCGACGGCGTTGATTAACGCGGCTAGCGAGCGTAACTTACCACTGATGACTGTCACGGATATCAGTGTCATCAAAGGTGCGGGTATACAAGCCAATATCGAAGGCTTAGGCATGGTAAAAGTTGGTACGGCAGAGTTTGCTAATCTAACCCTGCCAAAACTGATGCCAAAAGTATGGCAAATTGCCAGTACTGTCGCCATTAGTATCAACGATGAGCCGCTAGGCGCGTTTGCCTTAGCTGACGATTTAAAAGACGACACGCCGCAGGCAATTACTGCGCTACAAGATGCGGGTATCAATGTTATATTAATGAGTGGGGATAAGCAGTCGGTTGTTGACCATGTGGCAGGGCAGTTGGGTATTGAGCAAGCGTACGGTAAAATGAGCCCACGTGATAAGGCGAGCCAAATTGCCCTATTGCAAACAGCGGGTCACAAAGTGGCGATGGCGGGCGACGGCGTCAATGATGCGCCAGCGATGGCAACCGCCGATGCCAGCTTTGCGATGTTTGAGGGTACGGATGTTGCTCAGCATAGTGCCTCTGCGCGCTTGATGGGTGAGTCGCTCATGCATATTGATGCGGCGCAAAAAATTGCCAATGCAACGGTGCGCAATATCAAGCAAAATCTATTCTTTGCCTTTATCTATAATTGCCTCGGTATTCCTTTGGCCGCTTTTGGTTTCTTAAACCCTATGATTGCTGCCGCAGCGATGGCGCTCAGCTCTATTTCGGTATTGATGAATGCGCTACGTCTGACGCGTTTCAAAACCGAGGTTGAGCTAAATAACACCGTCTCTAATACTCAGACTGACAGTAAGCGTTTAACAAAAACATAAATGCCAAACCGCCTGTCATATCGTCGCTGTTAAGAGGGATTGCACCCCCTCTTTAATGGCTGATATTACAGGCTATATTTCATTTTATGGGCGCAAGTTGGGGTAAGATAAGGGAAGTTTGGCAAAATTTATGCTATGATGCCAAGCACGATAGCTGACAGTTAAAGTATTAGATGAAGCTTTAATAAGGCATGAAACCAGTCAATTATATGAATAGATATTGTTGGTTTTGCTATAAGTGCTATACGATATTTTGCTTTACCTTTTTTGTATTGTAGTTGCCGTTATTTATCCCTCAAACTTGGCATGACCATAGGAATTAACAGACATTATGTACGCTGAAGAAACCACCAACTTCGCCGCAATTATAGACATTCGCGCTCGTGAGATTTTAGACTCGCGCGGTAACCCAACGATTGAAGCTGATGTCATCTTAGCTGACGGCACGATTGGCCGTGCTGCTGCCCCAAGTGGCGCCTCAACGGGCTCACGTGAAGCGCTTGAGCTACGTGATGGCGACCAAAGTCGCTATATGGGTAAAGGCGTCAAAAAAGCCGTTGCCAATGTCAATAGCCAAATTCGTAGCGCGCTGATGGACAAAGACGTCACCGAACAGCAAGCGATTGATGACGCTATGATTGCGCTCGATGGTACAGAAAATAAAGACAACCTTGGCGCTAATGCCATGTTGGCGGTGTCTTTGGCAACGGCAAAAGCAGCTGCTAAGTCACAAAGCCTACCGTTGCATCAATATATCGCAAACTTGCGCAATCAGACATCATTGACCATGCCGGTACCGATGATGAACATCTTGAACGGTGGCGAGCACGCAGACAATACCGTTGATATCCAAGAGTTTATGATTGAGCCGGTTGGTTTTACCAGCTTCTCAGAAGCGCTGCGTGCGGGTACAGAGATTTTTCATAGCTTAAAATCTGTCCTAAAAGCACAGGGTTTAAATACTGCCGTCGGCGATGAAGGCGGCTTTGCACCAAACTTGCGTAGCAATGAAGAAGCCATCACCGTTATCATGCAAGCGATTGAGCAAGTCGGTTATAAAGCTGGCGATGATATCCATTTGGCTCTAGACTGTGCTGCCAGTGAGTTTTATAAAGATGGTCAATATATCTTGGCAGGCGAGGGTAATAAATCCTTTGATAGCCAAGGTTTTTCAGATTACCTCGTAGGCTTGACGCGTCAATATCCTATTATCTCTATCGAAGACGGTCTTGATGAGTCGGATTGGGATGGCTGGAAATACCTAACTGAACAGATTGGTGATAAAGTCCAGTTGGTTGGCGATGATTTGTTTGTGACCAACCCTGCTATTTTGCAAGAAGGCATTGATAAACATATTGCCAATGCGATTTTGATTAAGTTTAACCAAATCGGCACCTTGTCAGAAACCCTAGATGCGATTTATCTAGCGAAGAAAAATGGCTATGCAACGATTATCTCGCATCGTTCAGGTGAAACGGAAGACAGCACTATTGCAGATTTGGCAGTTGGTACAGCAGCGGGTCAAATCAAAACTGGCTCACTATGCCGCTCAGACCGTGTCGCGAAATACAACCAGCTACTACGTATCGAGCAACAAGTACGTGCAAGCTACCGTGGCCGTGAAGAGTTTATCGGTCTACGTGGCTAATCAGCTAAGTAGTTGAAAAGTTAGGCTTAAAGCTAAGCGCTATATTGTCATTCGCAAGATGATATAGCGCCTAATAAGTTAATCTAATTTTCGATTTTAATTATTATCACTTGGCGTTAATACTTTATGAAATACTTTAGCCAATTTATCTTACTTGCTTTAGCGGTCGCTGTACTGTTAGGGCTGCAATACCAGTATTGGCTGGGTGAAAACGGTCAATTTGAGCATCATAAATTATTGACCCAGATTGAAGAACAACAGCGTTTAAATGACAATCAAGTAGCGGCAAATAACTTGCTGCGTACGGACGTTCATGATCTAAAAACCGGCCTTGAAGCGGTAGAGGAACACGCGCGTTTAGATTTAGGCTTGATTAAGCCAAATGAAACCTTTGTACAAGTATCAACAGCGCCGACAACCCATAGCCGTTATTGATTCTATCTACTCCAAAATAAACGATTACCTATAATTTTTTCTGCTTATATTTAAAGTACGATTTTTTTTAACTTCCTTTTTATCCAATCCAGTCATATCATCATGGAATCTGACCATGAGTATCAATCAAAACCACCTTATGAATACCACACCACATATACATGCCATGATTGTCGCTGCGGGTCGCGGTAGTCGTTTTGGTGCATCAATCGCCAAACAATATACCAAGCTACAAGGGCAGACCTTGTTACAACATAGCGTGGCACGGCTTGCGAGCAGTCGTTATATTGATCAGTGTTTATTGGTGATTGCAAAAGATGATCATACGGCGCAGACGCTTAATTTTGCATTGCCTATTGAATATACGAGCGGTGGAGCAGAGCGTTGGCAATCCGTGCAAGCAGGGGTAGAGGCGCTTATTAGGGCAGGTGCGCATGACTCAGACTTGGTGCTTATCCATGATGCCGCGCGTCCAGCGGTGCCTCAACAAGATATTGATAAAGTGATTAAAGCCGCGCTGCAAGAGCCGTATGGCGCTATCTTAGCGACCCCAGTTGCCGATACCCTAAAACTCTCCTACACACCGCCCAGTCCGCAATCTGAGCTTACACATGATCATATAGAGCAGACCCCATCCTCTTATATCAAACAAACTATCGACCGCACGCACACGTGGCAAGCGCAAACGCCGCAAGTGTTCCGACTAGGACAGTTAAGACAAGTACTCACGCATGTGGCTAAGCAGCAACTTAGTATTACCGATGAAGCCAGTGCTTTTGAACACTTAAGTCTGCCGATTCGCTTAGTGACGGGTAGTCGCCAAAACATTAAGTTGACGTACCCCGATGACGCGATACTCCTAACAGCGATTCTTGCTGCTCAATCCTAGTTTATCTACAGTACTGTATTGTACTTTCCCTTCACCCTATTACTGCTGCTCAAACGGTATGCCAGCTCACACATACGGCTATCTGACCAACCATTTAGTACTATTAATAAATCAATTAAGATAAACATATGTTGCTTTGATGACTGAACTAGCATATGATGTAACCAACTTAATACAATTAATATAAACATTTATAAAATCAATAATATACAAGCCAAGTTGATGTGATCAAAGGTTTTGTCTCTATGTTTTTTTCTAAAGTTAGTATGGTTGTTTTAGCTACATTTACCTAATAATAGGGAGAAGCTGATTGTCAACAATCAATGATTCTACAAACCCAGTAACGCCAGATCTCTGCCAGCTTGTGTATCTGAGCCATATTACTTCGACTGGTCTTTCAAATTCCAGCACGCTTAATGACATCGCAGAAGTCGCAATTAAGCATAATAAAGTGGATAATATTACTGGTATTCTTTGCTACGGCAATGGCTACTTCTTACAATGTGTGGAAGGTACTGAGCAAGCATTGACCAATCTTAAGAATCGCTTGTTGGTAGATGATCGACACAAGGACTTACAAATACTAGATTTTTCAGCACTGGCAGAACGCCGTTTTGCCGGTTGGTCACTACGCTCTATTACGCTTGAACGTTGGATGATTAATGAGCCTAAGCTTAAATCATTTATGCCATTTAAGCCCGATCGTTGGGACACTACTGAATGTCAGCAGTTTTTAGACATTTTGCAAGGCTATTACGAAGAACAAGTCAGAAGCGGAGATACGGATACGCAGCCTATAAAGTACAATACGTTAGGTATAACGTTGGGTAAGGTAGTAGGGCAGCATCAGGCCTTTTTCTTAATACAGACCATACTCGGTGGCTTAATTGTATTAGCGTTACTCTGGTTGCTGCTATAAAGTAAAAATGGCTGTTGTATAAATCGTATTCGATCGTAAAAGTCAGCATTCTGTGCTGGCTTTTTTATTGGGATAATTACAGTCACGTCATCTTAGGGATGATCTATAGTAAACCGTTAGACGCTAGAGTTACTAAGCTGGCGGTGCTAAAAGAGGTACTGAGAGAGTAGAAACAAACAGGCATAAAAAAGCCCAATCACGATACGTTGTGATTGGGCTTTTTGGTGGTACGCTTATTAGTCTTATTGAATG
This sequence comes from Psychrobacter sp. CCUG 69069, assembly GCF_021023115.1. NCBI lineage: Bacteria > Pseudomonadati > Pseudomonadota > Gammaproteobacteria > Moraxellales > Moraxellaceae > Psychrobacter > Psychrobacter sp. CCUG 69069. The sequence goes on along the minus strand of NZ_QQAI01000013.1, from coordinate 71,452 downwards.
CTTTGCTACAAACTTGCTAATAAGTGACGCCAAATAGTGGCGTCCCCAGGGGGATTCGAACCCCCGTTACCGCCGTGAAAGGGCGGTGTCCTAGGCCTCTAGACGATGGGGACTAGTAACAACACTTCAACTGCTTTCACCATTTATGCTGAAGTGGTGCGTATTCTAATAGCGTCCACGTTTTCTGTCAAGCCTTTTTCTTCTTCTTTTTAAAATTAAATATCTTTTTTTGATGGCACGGCGAGGATGCAAGTCATTACGCTTTAAATGGTGCCGAATCCATAAAGAAGTACAAGCGCTAATGGTCAGCGCGAGCAGCATATAACCGAGAATAGTACCCCATAATTTGAGCTGTGGATCCATGATAAAGTCCCTCCTATTAAGCCTCGATAGCATACGAGCTTTCGCTATCAAGGCAGTGTGGGCAACTGAAACCATCTGTAGGGTACGACGACATCGTTTTAACGTAGATTTTTACCGGTCAACCACTCGTCCTAACCTTTGAGCTATTGGTCCAAACCGCCAATTCAACATTTGGATAAGAGGCTTACCTGCTTATGCTGACGCCAATCATATCCCTATTGATTGCAACACTAAGATGTTAAAGTCATCAAGTATTACAAATAGCACTATTATGAAAGGTTAGCAACATATGATGTGTGATAAGTGACTTATTTACTCTCACTGTCGACCGTTTCTTCTTTGGTCTGCTCAGCATGCATCGCATTCGTTAGCATAGGGTAGTGATTTAAAATGTGACAAAACAGCTCGGCAGTTTTTTGCGTATCATACAGAGCAGAATGGGCATCTTTACCATCGAAATCCAGCCCCGCTGCCTTACAAGCACGTGCCAACACTGTCTGGCCAAACGCTAGTGCTGATAAGGTCACGGTATCAAATACTGAAAAATTATGAAAAGGATTGTGGTTTTTGCTGTTGGTACGTAGCACCGCCGCATTTAAAAATGCCAAATCAAAATGGGCATTGTGTCCAATTAAGACGCACTGACGGCAGTCTTCAGCACGGCGCACTTCTTTTAAGCCCTTAAAAATACGGCGTAGGGCTGTTTTTTCATCTTCGGCAATCGCTTTACGCAGTGGGTTTTTAGGATCGATACCCGTAAAGGCAAGCGCGCTTGGTTCTAAATTTGCGCCTTCAAAAGGCTCTATATGCGCATTAAAGGCCTCACCTGGATAAAAGACACCTTGCTCATTAAGGAGTACAGGAATACAAGCGATTTCTAAAAGGGCATCCGTTTGCGCATTAAAACCTGCCGTCTCAACATCCACGACGACAGGCAAAAACTTACGAAAACGATCTTTTAAGCTCATTGGCACTTGTTCTGCTGTTGTCGTCTCTTCTGTATGACTGCTTGCAGCAACCTTGAGATTATTTTCTACGTGGTTGTCTAAATTACTTGCTGAGTTACCGTCAGATAGGGTGGCGTTATTTTGAATGGTCATATCAGGTTAAATCGCTTTTATCAATCGTAATGTTATATTGAATTACATAAGAATCATCCTATGATATAAGTCACACCGTTTGCTAGCAGGCGTCATTTATATCATAGGATTAAGTGTGGGCAGTCTTACTTAGTCAGCTTTATGCTTTAAGAGACCAAGGTAGTATCTCACCAGCCATCAGTGGTGTGAGTCGTCCATCATCAAAATAAGGATAGTCTGCTGGCACTTGCATAGGCGTGTTGACTAGAGTAATTGTACTCTCATGGACTGGTAGGCCATAAAACTGGGCGCCGAAACGGCTGGCAAAGCCCTCTAGTTTGTCTATTTTGCCGACACTATCAAAAGCGGTGGCGTATAGCGGCAAGGCAGTGGCAGCGCTATAGCAGCCTGCACAGCCGCAAGCCGCTTCTTTTTTATCCGTCGCATGCGGGGCAGAGTCAGTGCCTAAGAAGAACTTTGGGTTGCCACTGGTCGCGACGTCTAATAACACTCTTTGATGGCTTTCACGCTTTAAGATAGGTAAGCAATAAAAATGTGGTTTGATGCCACCGACCAATAGATGGTTGCGGTTAAACATGAGATGTTGCGGCGTAATGGTGGCTGCAATTTGGTTGCCTTGGGCCAAGACAAAATCTGCTGCATCACTGGTGGTAATGTGTTCCATGACGATTTTTAACGTTGGGAATTTGACAATAATTTGTGCCAATACCTCATCTAAAAAACGTTTCTCACGGTCGAAAATATCTACATGATCTTGAGTGACTTCGCCATGGAGTAATAAGGGCAAATTGTATTTTTCTAGCGCTTCAAAAACATCGACGCAAGCATTGATATCGGTGACGCCATCAGCAGAGTTGGTGGTTGCTCCCGCAGGATAGAGCTTGACTGCTTGGACGATACCTGACCGCGCGGCCATTTCAATATCTTGTACGCTGGTGTGGTCTGTTAAATATAAGGTCATACGCGGATCAAAGGCGGCTTTTCGCTCAGCACTCAGATCACTGGCCTGTAGCTGTTCTACGATACGGGCACGATAGGCAAGCGCGTCATCGACATGCTTAACTGGTGGCACTAGGTTTGGCATGCAAATGACACGGTTAAAGCTGCTTGCAGCGTGAGGTACGGTCGTGCTCAACGCTTTTCCGTCACGCAGATGAATGTGCCAATCGTCTGGCTGAAGGAGGGTCAATTCTCTAATCGAATCAGTCATAATGTCGTAGCGCTCTGTGTCGTCATATATGGGGATAAAGGGGAGGGGGGCTGTGTGCTTATCATAACAGATTTGCCTACTTGACTAAATATGCCGCTCACTATCTACACATAATTCATAAATGACTTTTTTGCATTAAACAACACTTAAATACAGATGGTTATAGTGCGCTAACGCAAAAGTTAGGCCAAAAGCTCGCGCCTTATAGCAGTGGCACTTTTGCCTATAGTAAATATGATGTACACTGAGCAAGTAATTTATCTTTTGTTTGAATCTTAGCGCTTTCACTAAAACTACATTTCATAATAGGAGTTATTCATGGCTCAACTTGATCCAAAAAATATTAATAAAATCGTATTGGCATATTCAGGTGGCCTCGATACCTCCATCATTGCTAAATGGCTGCAAGAAACCTACGATGCAGAAGTGATTACCTTTACTGCGGACATCGGTCAGGGTGAAGAAGTTGAGCCAGCACGCGCGAAGGCTAAGGCCATGGGTATCAAAAATATCTACATCGAAGACTTACGTGAAGAATTTGCGCGTGATTACGTATTTCCCATGTTCCGTGCCAATGCCATCTATGAAGGTGAGTATTTATTAGGTACCTCTATCGCGCGGCCGTTGATTGCCAAACGTTTGGTTGAGATTGCAAAAGAGCACAATGCCGATGCCATCAGCCATGGTGCGACCGGTAAAGGGAACGATCAAGTACGTTTTGAGCTGGGCGCTGTTGCCTTGTCACCAGATGTTGTGACGATTGCTCCTTGGCGCGAATGGGACTTATCGAGCCGTGAAAGCTTAATGCAATATGCCAAAGAGCATGATATTGCGATTGACTATGCGGGCAATACAAAAAAATCTCCTTACTCAATGGATGCCAACCTTCTACACATCTCTTATGAAGGTGGTATTTTAGAAGATCCATATGCCGAAGCAGAAGAAGACATGTGGCGCTGGTCTGTCAGCCCAGAAGCCGCGCCTGATGAAGCGCAGTATCTAGAACTAGAATACAAAAAAGGTGACATCGTTGCTATCGATGGTGAGGCGCTTAAGCCTTATGAGGTGATGATTAAGTTAAACGAAATCGGTGGTAAGCACGGTATTGGTCGTTTGGACATCGTTGAAAATCGTTACGTCGGTATGAAGTCACGTGGTTGCTATGAGACGCCAGCTGGCACCATCATGCTCAAAGCCCATCGCGGTATTGAGTCATTGACATTAGATCGTGAAGCTGCGCATTTAAAAGATGAGCTCATGCCACGCTATGCAAAAATTATCTACAACGGCTACTGGTTCAGCCCTGAGCGGATGATGTTGCAAGCATTGATTGACAAGTCGCAAGAATACGTCAACGGTACCGTACGTGTGAAGCTCTATAAAGGCAGCGTGAGCGTCGTCGGCCGTAAGTCAGATGATTCATTATTTGACGAAAAGATCGCGACTTTTGAAGATGATGCGGGCGCTTACGATCAAAAAGACGCAGAAGGCTTTATCCGTCTAAACGGTCTACGTCTGGCGATCGAAGCGAGCCGTGGTCGCGACTTATCAAAGTAAGCTTTTTAACGGCTTAGTGGTTCATAAAGCGTTAATACTTATATAAGACACAGAGGCACTATTAATATAGTGCCTCTGTTTTTTTATGGCGATTAGGCTTTTATCAAGGCAGTTTTTACACACAGATGATGGATTGCCACTCTTTTCTAGTGGTCTTTTACGGCAGCTTCACTATCAGGTTCGTCTTCGTCTACCCTGACAATAGCGACATCTTGTTGCTCACGCTCATTGATAGCGTCTTGCTCTAATACCTCTTCTGTTGCCAGAATAACACCATCGGATCTTTGCGTTTGGTATTTAAGGGTAGCGAGGGCACCCAGTACACCGATGACCAGAATAATGATGAGTATAACGGGGTTTTTCCAGAGAGGCGTTGTTGCCTCGTATTCAATCGGTTTCTCACTAATCGTGGTGGGGGTATTGTCGCTATTACCACCGATCAACCCCAAGCTAACCAAAGGTGGTTTTGGTGGATTGGCAGGTTCAGAGTTCACCCGTAGCCGATTGCGACTTAAATAGATATCAGATATTTTGGCGAGCTGTAGCAACCAGCGTTGATGTGGTAACGTAATGGCGCGCATTTCTGCAAACACTAACGTGTCATTATGGCGTCCTTGCGGTAAGTTATCAGGTGAGCGTCCGATGGCTTTTAAATAATTACCAGTTGCCATCTGCATGTCTTGGACGGGGTCCTGTTTTTTAGGCTGATATGAGGTCAGCTCATACCAGTAAGGGTCAAAAGGTGGCGGGGTGATTAATGGCGGCTCAGCGTTTAATGGTTTATGCTCCGCGACATTCTCTGCGTTGTTTTCTACAGACGCTGCTAGTGCGGCAGACCCGTTGTCATTCCCGTTCTCATTGTCTGGTAATGTGGTAGTTACTGCTGGCGTCTGCTCTGCTGTAAAGCGTGCTGCCGCTAAAAATTGTGGTTGTAAGGCAAACCACTTATTAATCTCATCACTGTCAAGTTGACTGTATTCTGTTAAGATCGCCAGTTCGCGTAGTACGATCACGCATAAAGCAGTTAGTAAAATTTGGATTTTTTGCGTTGGTACGTCGATTTTTGTGGCAATATGATCGCACGCTTTGATCACACGCGCACTGTCATGAAATATGGCGTCCGCGGCATCATGGCGATGATACAACGTCGCGTTGATCGTCGCAAAATTCATAGAATTATACTGGCGTAGCTCTTTGACCGCGCTACGTCCAAACAGTTTTTTGCTGACCGCTTGCCCTTGATGGTGCTGATGATAAGAAAGAAGCGCACTAATAATGGCCTGTAAGCTGGCATCCATCGCTAAACGCGCTTGTGGTAATGATAGCTGGGCGGCATCTGCCAACAGGGACAGCATAGGTATAGTATCTTGATATAGAAAATCATACATCGACACACGTGTCGGTGAAATAGTCGTCATAATCTGCTAGCATCAAAAAGTGTGTCCCTATCTTACGGGGGCAGATGCCTCGATACAATCCCTTAATAATAGAAATTTTCTATCATTTTACTTAATAACGCTATTCGCCGTACGGTGAACCACCGTGGGAAGTCTTATGAAAAATATCCAGAAAACTGATAAGCAGTTAGTTATTAACATTGCTGAGCAGACGTTGACGATATATCAGCAACAAACCGAAGTGACGAAATACTCAGTGTCTACTGCTAAAAACGGTATGGGTGGCCAGCAAGATAGCGGTTGTACGCCGCTTGGACAACATATCATTGCAGAAAAAATAGGCGATCGCTCTCCTATAAATGCCGTGTTTGTGGGACGCGAGCCGACTGGGGAGAGATATAGCGCGGCTCTTGGTGCGCAGCATCCTGAGCGCGACTGGATACTAAGCCGTATTTTATGGTTAAGAGGTTTGGAAAAAGGAATTAACACAGGCAGTAACAGTCAGGGTGGCTGCGACACTTATCAGCGCTATATCTATATTCATGGGACACCAGACAGCGAGCCAATGGGTGTGCCGCTCTCACACGGCTGCGTGCGTATGCGTAATACAGATATTATTGAGCTATTTGAGCAAGTTGAAGAAGGGACGCCAGTCACGATCGTTGCTGATTGATTTTGATTGAACGACAATCACTAATTGAGTGGTATAAGATAAGATCATTTTACAAATTTATGAATAAAACATACTTAATATGGTGAAGTTTTCAGTAAACGTGTGGATATAATGGGATTGTACTTAATGACTAGTGTTAGATGCGGTATGCGGAACGTTGTTTACTCAGTTTATGTTCCATCATAGTGATAAGTCATCATAACTATAACCATAAGGATAATAATAATGTCTACAGAAAGTCTGGTCACCTTACAGCAAGCCTTTGATGAGCGCCGTTCTATCTATGATTTAGGCAGCGACTTGCCAGTAGAGCCGCAAGCGATTGTAAATATGGCAGAACGGGTTTTATTGCATACTCCTTCAGCCTTTAACTCACAGTCGTCGCGCTTAGTGGTGTTGTTTGGGGAGCAACATCAGCAGTTGTGGGACATCACAGAAGAAAAGTTACGTGAGGCGGTGGGTGATGGTGATTTTTCTAGTAGCAAACAAAAGCTAGAGGGTTTTCGTGCCGCGGCTGGCACGATACTGTTTTATGAAGATAAAAATGTGACTAAGTCGCTACAGGAAAAGTTTGCCCTATATGCCGATAAATTCCCTGTTTGGGCCCAGCATACCTCAGCGATGCATCAGTACGCGATGTGGACAGAGCTACGCACATTAAATGTCGGCGCCAATCTACAGCACTACAATCCGCTTGTCGATGAAGAGGCAGCGGCGGCTTTTGCTATTCCAGAGAGCTGGGAGCTGGTTGCACAAATGCCATTCGGCAGTATTGGTGAGCCTGCTGGAGAAAAAAGCTATCAGCCTGTTAGTGAGCGCATGAAAGTACTCGGTTTGGGTAGCTAATGTCTTAGCATTAAAAACAACAGTTAAACCAAAAAAAGACAGCCCTTATAAAGCGAGCTGTCTTTTTTACGCGATGTTTTGATGATTGTTTTTAAGGGTACTTACCAAAATATCGAGGCGTTTCTCACTTTGTCTAAGCGTTTTTCGATGCGTTTAGCGTCTTTTTCTTGTTTTGCCGCAAACCAACCCGCACCATATAAGGCATTAGATTCTGATGCTGATTTTAGTTGATAATGTTGTTGGTATTGCGTGTGGGCATGACCCCGATCTAACGCCTTTTGCGCTTTTATCAAACGTTTTAGCCAGCGTTTGATTGTCTTTTTAGACCCTTTTTTATGAAATAAGGGCACGGAAAACTCACTGATATGGCGTAACTCTTCTATATGACAGCGCAACTGATATTGGGCTTGCGCCTCATCATTGTCTTCTGCATCAATGTTTTGTGTGTCAGTGCTATCAGGTTCAGCACCCTCAGCATTGCTTTCATCAACCAGTGTCTTATCGACTTTGAGTAATTTTTTATGCTGCTTGGACAGAACCTTGGTGAGCTTGTCAATGGCGGGCTTATCAGCTTGGGGTTCAAGGCTTGGGTCACTCATGGTAAAGGCGATTAGCTCTAGTAAAGTGAGCTGAAAGTCATTGGCGCGTGCCACGTCTACTGGCTTAATTTTGAGCGCATCGATATCGGTTGTCCAGTCGACTACAGGCGAGCCTAGCTCCTGTAGCTGAGGCTCGATATGATCTGCCAAATGAGTCAGTTCTCTATGATCGCTAAGTAATGTGGCGGTTTGCTTGAGTATCGGCTGCCAGTCAGGATTGATCTCATCAGAGAAACTGGCAAACGCCGTTATGGCAGTACGCAAACGATTGATACCGTTATGCAGTTGTAAAACGTGCTCATTGTCCATGCTACCGGCTACGATAGCACTGCTGTTCGGCAGTATTTGCAACAAACAGTTATGTACTGCTGCCCGTACAAAGGCGGGCATGCTGATTTTTTTATTGATGTTTAGCTGACTGAGGTCAGCGCCAACCGCGCGACTGTGGCTTTGGTTTTTGATGAGCAGGCCACCGCGTTCGGCTTTAGTCACAGTAGATAAGCAGAGTTTGTAGCGCTTACACCATGTTTTGGCGGTCATAAATAAAAAGTCTAAATCTCCTGCCACCAACTCAAACTCAATTTCTTGAATCGTGTTTCGCTGGGTGTCGTCATTACCATGGACAATCTCTCCATGATCGTATGCCATCTCAATCTGGTTATCAGTGTCATCATTATCGTCTTCTGTGAGCAATCTTGTGGTGCGCTCTACATCAGTGACGTACAATCGTGTCAGTGTTTTTGCTAACTTTTTGAGCTTAAAGTCCTCTAAAGCTGGGGCGATTGCAGTATCTTTGTAGATGGTTAAATCAGGCATAAGCGCATTATTGTCTAGCATCGCTTGTACCTGCTCACTGTCTAATTCGGCGTTATGCTCTAAACGGGCGGCAATACCATCACCGCCCGCCTTAATGGTTTGCACCCAGATATCGCCCTCTTTACGAATACGAAGGCCAATACCAGCTTGTGCCAGTTGTTGATCTGGTGTGTCGTAATAGTGGGCAGCCAGTTGCGTCACCTGTGAAGATTTAACTTTTGCTTGGCGCATCAACCCTTTTAATCGTGAGTCGGGTACTAAAAACTTCAGCTCTATCTCTTGCATGACGGCTCCTTAATATTCTGACTGATGGCTTTGATTAACAATTATTAGTCTACCATTCTACCGTTATTTAAACCGCAATAAAAAAGCCGCTCTACATCTCGTAGAGCGGCTTTTTTTGTAACTTGTATTTACAGGCTGTCGGTTATTAGAACTGGTTCATTGTGTTCTTGCCGCCGCCAGCTTTAAGGGCATTTTCACCTGAGAAGATCTCTTTGTGGTCATCGCCAAGGTCAGAACCTGCCATTGCTTGGTGCTTCACACAAGCGATGCCTTCACGGATCTCTTTACGTTGTACACCAGCTGCATAAGCAAGCATACCTTCTTCACCGAAGTAGCCTTTAGCAAGTTCATGAACGCTAAGAGCAGTGGTGTGATAAGTAGGTAGCGTGATTAAGTGATGGAACACACCAGCTTCACGTGATGCATCACGTTGGAAGTTTTGAGCCGCGACATCAGCAGCTTGATCTAACTCAGTACCGTCATAATCCGCACTCATCAAGTCATCTTTGTTGTACTTAGAGATGTCTTTGCCTTCTTCTTCCCACTGAGCGATGATTTGCTTACGGAAGTTAAGCGTCCAGTTGAATGATGGGCTGTTGTTATAAACAAGCTTCGCTTTAGGCTGCTGCTCTTTAATACGATCAACCATCATTTTGATGTGTTCTACGTCTGGAGTAGGGGTTTCGATCCATAATAGATCGGCACCATTTTCTAACGCTGTTACACAGTCAAGTACCACACGGTCGATGTTCGTTTCTTCGCGGAACTGATATAGACCGTTGGCCAAACGTACTGGACGTACTAGTTTGCCGTTGTGCTTAAGCAAGCTGTCGTTCTCTTTTGCTTCTTCAAGAGACACTTCTTCCATTTCGATAAAATCGATGTATTTAGAAGCAAGGTCGCCTGGCTCTTGCGATACTGGAATCTTTTGAGTCAACGATGCGCCTTCAGAGTCAGTACGGGCAACGATCACACCGTCTTCAACACCAAGCTCTAGGAAAGCATAACGAATCGCGTTGATTTTAGCGATATAGTCTTCGTGCGGTACTGTGACTTTACCCGCTTGGTGGCCACACTGCTTAGCGTCAGAGACTTGGTTCTCAACTTGGATAGCACAAGCACCCGCTTCGATCATTTGCTTAGTTAGCAAGTAAGTCGCTTCTTCGTTACCGAAACCTGCATCGATATCAGCAATGATTGGCACAACATGCGAATCGAAGTTTTCGATTTTTTCTAGGATAGCTGAAGTGTCTTGACCCGCTTCTTCTGCAGCGTTTAGCTCACGGAAGTAGTCGTTTAGTACTTTAGCATCAGCTTGACGTAAGAAGGTGTAGATTTCTTCGATTAGTTTAGGCACAGACGTTTTTTCGTGCATAGATTGGTCAGGTAGAGGACCAAACTCAGAACGCAGAGCAGCAACCATCCAACCTGATAGGTAGATGTACGTTTTAGCGGTAGTGCCAAAGTATTTTTTCTTAGCGTACATAGTTTGCTGAGCAACAAAACCGTGCCATGCACCTAGAGATTGCGTGTACTGAGACGTATCATTGTCATAATCTTCCATGTCTTGACGCATGATTTTTGCAGTATACTTGGCGATATCTAAACCAGTTTTGAAACGGTTTTGCATCATCATACGTGCGGCATCAGTCTCGCTGATATTCTGCCAGTTACCGTGCTTTTGCTTTAGTTCACGTACTAGATCAATCGCTGATTTATATGCAGTTGACATCTATAGTCTCCTTGGTGGGGTGGGGATTAAAGGGGATGTAAATTACTTAAGTAAAATATGCAGATAAGTGTTGCTGGTAAAATAATGTTTCTTGAAAAGAAATACATTGGCAAAAGTAAAGTTCGGGATATAAACCTTTTGCCTGAGCAATCTTTACTAAACTATAAGAAAATGATTATAAAAGCAAATAAAACCTGTCTTATTGGTCAGCTTTTATTTTTTAGATTTAATTGACGCTGTTTTAGTTAAGATGTGCTTGCCAGTTAAACCACTTATTAGCCTAAAGCGTATATAGCATCAATTCAAGCCTAAAAACTGCCGCGAGCAAAACGCCAAATTTATAAAAAACGGCTTGCATAATAAAGCTTACGCAATAAGCTTTCTGACCATCTTTTAGTATAAAAATGCGATAAAATAGCAGGCATCATTGATTCGTTAAAAGCCGTGCTGATGGCATAAGATTTGAAAATGACTTATCAGCGCTTGCTAAGCACTATAGCTAGGTTACCCTGATTTATCTAGTTTATGATTATTATCTTGGGTATTTCATTTGGTTATAGTATAGATATAACAATGGCTTGAGCAGGGTAAACTGGGGTATAATAAGCGTATATTAAAATTATTTAGTTAGAAAAACGCTTGATTTAAGCAGTCGCAAAACAATTTTGTAAAATAATAGAACGGAAGATGCCGCGCTTTTTTAAGCTTATGGTGGCATTTATTCTACGGTAAAGAGAAATAGATATGGATTTGCAGCGGGTTGATTTGAATTTGTTGGTACATTTAGATGTACTACTACGTGAAAAAAACGTCACACGTGCAGCTGAGCAGCTCGGCATTACCCAGCCGGCGATGAGTAATATTTTGCGGCGCCTACGTAAGTTGTTTAATGACCCGTTATTGGTGCGCTCATCGGAAGGTATGACGCCGACTGAGCGCGCGCTTGAGCTGCAGCCACGTATTCGTGAGATATTAGCAGATTTGACGCAAGTGCTTGAGCCGCGTACCGAGTTTCGCCCTTATAGTACCTCGCGCGTTTTTCGTATCATGACCTCAGATTATGCTGAGGCGACTTTGGTGCCAAAACTGGTCAAAGCACTACGCTCTGAAGCGCCCAATGTGATTTTGGACTTCTTGACGCCCTCTGATGTTTCCTACCGTGATATGGAGCAAGGTCGCGTAGATTTAGCGATTAACCGTTTTAATGAGATTCCGCAAAGTTTCCACCAAGTATTGGTTTGGCGCGATACATTTAGCTGTTTGTTATCCGCTGAAGGGCCATATGCCAATCGTTTTAATTTAAAAAATTATCTCAAGGCGCAGCATGTTTGGGTGTCCAAAACAGGTATGGGCGTTGGCTTTGGGGTCAATCCAGAAAAATCAGGTGGGCTCGGTTCTATCGATCAGGCATTGCAACGCCTAGGTCAAAAACGCCAAATCAGCGTCTTTACCCGTCACTATCAAATGCCAGCGATGCTTGCCGCCAATAAAGACTTGATTGCGACCTTGCCGACGCGGGTGGCGAGAATGCAGGCCAATAATGACAGTATCATTATGGAAGAGCCACCATTCTTTATCCCTGAGTTTGAGCTGACGATGGCATGGTCGCCATTATTACAGCACCATCCAGCGCATCGTTGGTTACGTCAGCTGATTATGCATGTAGCACGGCAAGTAGTCGCCGAAGAAGAGAATCCGCCACCAGAGATTCCGGTCATTAACCATTTGTTTTAGCACAACTTTTAAAAAACCAGCCCATGATAGATGCGCTGGTTTTTTTATTGCCTCTATTTTTTAGATCAACCTTTTTTAATTTAAAAGCTCCTTAACTCAAAAGATTCTCTAAATTTAGTTTTTTTAAATAAAGCCAGTCTTTATAAGGGTGTCACATTATTAACATCTTAAGTACACTTCTTCATAACTTGTAAAACTACCGCTGGTGCATTTTGTTATGCTAAATGGATATTAAGAAAAAAGACAACTAAAGCGAGCATTGTTAAGTAATTCGATAATATCGACACACTTAACGATAGAGTATTTCTTAGTCATCATGGCTCGTTTAATAAGTATCCATTACATAATAAGCAAATAAATAAGGACAATTATCATGGCAGATATCACCACTGTGAACCCAGCAACAGGTAAAGACATTAAAAATTACACTTATATGAGCGATGATGAAGTGAACAAAATCATCGATGCCTCGCACGAAGCGTTTTCAAAATGGCGTTTGGTTGGTGCCGATGAGCGCGCCAAAGTCATTAACTCGATTGGCGAGACGCTAATGAAGTATAAGGACGAGCTTGCGAAGCTAATGACTGAAGAGCGTGGTAAGACCTTAGAGGCAAGCTTAGCTGAAGTAGATTTATGTAAAGCGATTTGTGATTTTACCGCGGGCGAAGGCGTTGCTGCTTTAGCTGACGACGAACGCGATATCGAAGGCATTAAAAAAGGCCTAATCAGCTATGACCCTATCGGTATTATTTATGGTATCCAGCCATGGAACTTCCCGGCTTACCAAGTATTTCGCTATACTATTGCTAATTTAATGGCTGGTAACAGTATCCTGCTTAAGCATGCCTCCAATGTGACTGGCTCAGGTCAATTGATTGAAAAAATCATGCAAGAATCTGATTTACCAGAAGGCTTGTTTCGTGCCTTAATTATTAATCATGATCAATCTGAAAAAGTGATCGAGCACGAGAAAGTACGCGGTGTTACCTTAACGGGTAGTGATGTCGCTGGCCGAGTAGTGGCGCAGCAAGCGGCCAAAGTACTGAAAAAGACGGTTATGGAACTTGGCTCGAATGATGCCTTTATTGTGTTAGAGGATGCCGACTTAGACTTAGCAGCAGCAACTTGCGCCCATGCACGTTTATACAATAATGGCGAAACTTGTATTGCAGCCAAACGTTTTGTCGTCGTCGATAGCGTATATGATAAATTCCGAGATTTGGTGATCGAAAAATTCAACAGCTATAAAGTTGGCGATCCAATGGAAAAGTCGACTGACGTAGGTCCGATGTCGAGTAGCAAACAGCGCGATACTTTGCACAAGCAAGTACAAGAAAGTGTCAGTAAAGGCGCGACCATTACGATTGGCGGCGAAGTACCTGATAAGCCAGGCGCATTTTACCCACCAACGATTTTAGAGAACATCAAACCAGATCAACCAGCCTATAAAGATGAGTTATTTGGTCCCGTTGCCGCGCTTATTCGTGCCAAAGACCAAGACGATGCTTTCCGTATTGCCAATGATAGTCGCTATGGTCTCGGCGGTGCTATCTTCTCAAAAGACGAAGAAAAAGCGATCAATTTAGCGCAGCAGCATTTCGATACGGGGATGGTTTATATCAATGGCTATAATTTGGTCAATCCTGGTTTACCATTCGGCGGCGTGAAGGATTCAGGCTATGGCCGTGAACATGGTGGCTTTGGTATCAAAGAATTTGTCAATATTAAAGCAGTACATGTGGTTGATAAAAAGCCTGCTTAATGATTGAACTGCTTTAATTTATCATTTGAAATGCCTCGTTATTAAGTAACGAGGTATTTTTTTGCTATACAGTCAAAATATCTTAAAAACGCGACGGTATGACTGATATCAATTTTTTGTAGCCTCTGTCTACGCACGCACAGCAAGCAAGAAAAATTGATATCAGCAGTGCGTGATGTATCGATATTACTTTTCACTCACTATATATTATCTTTGACTTAAGCATAAAAAAGCAGAACCCGTTATGGATTCTGCTTTTTAGTTTATTAGAAAAGCTTAAACATCTAACCATAGCTTTAGCGGTAAAGCCGGTAGATAAGATGATTTAGTATCCTCAGGCGGATTATCTAAGTCAATAATACCCTTAGCAATCAGCAATAGGGTCCACGGTAAGAGTTGATGCTCACCTTTTTGTACGCGTGCTTGCAGGCTATCCGCAGTGTCTTTGTAATTGACTTCAAGCAGCGCTTGGGTCAACACCGCACCGGCATCAAGCTCTGCAGTTACTATATGAATACTACAGCCGTGATGGCGTTCACCTGCTTGTATGGCACGCTGATGGGTATCTAGGCCCTTATAAGCAGGCAGCAAAGCAGGGTGCAGGTTAATCATTGGCGCAGGCGCATTATCGATAAATGAGGCGCTTAACACGCGCATAAATCCTGCAAGCACAATCACATCAGGCTGCCAAGTGGTTAATTGAGCATTAGCATGGGTTTCAAAGGTTTTGATACTCATGCGTTTGCCGCTAGCAACGTGAGATAAGACGGCAACGGGAATTGCAGCGTCATTGGCACGTGTAATGGCATAAGCATCTTCACGGTTACTAATAACGCCAACGATTTCAATCGGTAGCGCGCCAGCTTGCGCGGCATTGATCAATACTTGCAGGTTGCTACCACTACCCGATACCAAAACAGCGACGCGTAACGGTTTAGCGGATTGCTTTGCCATGCTTTTTAAATTGTCGTCTGGCATTAATGGTACACCACGGCGTCCGCTTCACGGCTCACCATTTCACCCAATTTCCAAGCTTTTTCGCCTGCATCATTTAAGGTCTTGATAGCCGCTTCTGCTTTGTCTTTAGGTACAACGATGACAAAACCGACGCCGCAGTTAAAGGTGCGGTACATCTCACTTTGCTCGATATTGCCATGGGTTTGTAGCCACGTAAATAGCTCTGAGAACTGCCAGCTGCTCGTATCAATACTAGCAGCTAAATTATCTGGTAGTACACGTGGCAGATTATCGGTTAAGCCGCCACCAGTAATATGTGACATCGCATGTAAGGCTGAGCTACCAAGGCTATCTTGCAAGGCTTTAATGGCTTTAACATAAATACGTGTCGGTGCCATTAGTGCATCCTGAATAGGCTGACCATCTAATTGCTCATCGCTTGTCGTGACATCAATACCGCTAACTTCGATGACTTTACGTACCAATGAGTAGCCATTAGAATGCGCGCCACTTGAAGCAAGGGCAATCAATACATCGCCCTCGCTGACGTTTTCACCGGTGATAACTTCCGCTTCTTCGACTACGCCGACACAGAAACCGGCTAGGTCATAATCATCATCTTGATACATGCCCGGCATCTCAGCGGTTTCGCCGCCAATGAGCGCGCAATTTGATAATTTACAGCCTTCGCCAATGCCCGTGACAACAGTTGCCGCTACATCGACATCAAGCTTGCCCGTTGCATAATAATCTAAGAAAAATAATGGCTCAGCACCGCAAACCAATAAATCATTGACGCACATAGCCACCAAGTCGATACCGATGGTGTCATGACGGTTTAATTGCAAGGCCAATTTGAGCTTGGTGCCGACACCGTCCGTACCCGAAACCAACAACGGTGAAGTATAACCAGTCGGAATACGACAAAGCGCCCCAAAACCGCCAAGTCCGCCCACAACCTCAGGACGAGAGGTGGCTTTTGCCACTGATTTAATACGTTGCACCAACGCATCGCCGGCATCAATATCAACGCCAGCATCTTTGTAGCTTAAAGAAGGCTTGTTACTCATGGTCATCTCACAAATTTATAAGGAATGAAGGTCTGTCAGTAGAAAAGCGGATCGGTCGTGTTAATTTTGCAGATAGTGCGCGCATTATACCCAAAAATGACCCTTAGCCGCAAAGCAACTTGCCAATATTTGGCGGATATTTGCAGAAGAGAGCTAATAAAGCTGTCTTAGGTGCAATAAAAAATTAAGAAACAAAAAATGACTGATTTTTTGTTCGACTCTGCGATAATAGAACGCCATAGTCGTTGGCAAAACCTACGACAATGACGCTGCTAATGACCATGACAAATATAAAGCCGCTGAAGACATATTTCAGTGAACAAACCATTAGACGCCAGTATTTTACATAGACTTAATCGTAGGGTTACCCTTCATGATAAACCAACCAATAGATCCTTTTTTTCGGCGCTTATTTATCGTCGTTGCGATTGTTATAGCGGTATTCTTATTGTATTTGATGATGCCGGTCATCGTGCCGTTTGTCGTGGCTTTTGTACTGGCTTATTTATTTAATCCGCTGGTCAAGCGTTTATCAAAATATATCAAGCGTTGGATAGCCATTATCATCGTTTATTCGACGATTACGCTTGGTATGGTGCTGCTGCTTTGGTGGTTAATACCGACTTTATGGCATCAACTGCAAGCGGCGTGGGAATATCTACCCAAAGTATTAAATTGGTATAACCAAGTTGTACGTGAGTGGTTTATCAATAACAGCCGTATTCGTCTGCCAGAATTAGAAAGCAAAGGTTTCTCTGATACTTTAGTTGGTTATATGCAGACCAATTATAAGTTCGCTGATGCCAGCAGCATGATGAGCCAAATTTTGGCCTCTAGTATGAATTTTATTAATAATGCTGGCTTGATTGTACTGGTGCCGATTTTAACCTTTTATTTCCTATTTAATTGGGATCAGCGTCTGCATACTTGGAAAATGGCAATTCCGGCGCCTTATTGCAAAAAGGTGGTTGCCATTGCTCGAGAATGCGATCAAGCATTGATGGCATTTATTAAAGGTCAATTATTGGTCATGGTATTATTAGGCGTCATTTATGCTGTACAGCTCCAACTTATTGGGCTTGAGCTTGGTTTGATTATTGGTATGGTGGCTGGTATCGCAAGCTTCGTACCGTATTTAGGCTTTGGTATCGGCTTTATCGCCGCGATTATCGCCTCTTTATTCCAATTTGGTTTAGACTGGAATTATCTAGCCTTAGTGGTTGGCGCGTTTTTGGTCGGACAAGCGGCAGAGGGTTATATTTTACAACCGTTATTGTTGGGCGACAAAATCGGTTTATCGCCGTTATGGGTTATTTTTGCCGTATTGGCAGGGGCAAGCTTATTAGGTTTCGTCGGTATGCTGATTGCGCTACCGGTGTCCGCTGTGCTTAATGTCTTATTCCGTCATTTATACGCCTATTATCAATCGACTGACTTTTATAAAGGCCGTAAACAATTGGCGTTATTTGAAGAAAAATAAATCGCCCAGACATTCTATGAATAATGATAGATTGGGCTTAATGGGTAAAAGACTTGTCAGTCATTTTGCAAATATGTTATATATAGGCGCAGTATTAACGGTATTTACCGTTATTAGGTTGGCTTTGCTAAATGTGAAAGTTAGCAAAGCCAGTTTACAGAATATTAGTCGTTTAGCCTTTTTAGTGATTGCGCTACGCAAACCGAGTTGATGATTCATGGCAGAAGCACAGCTAAGTCTCAATCTGGACATTAAGCATGATGCGAGTCTCAGCGACTTTGCCGGTCCAGGTTGGATGTCTATTATCGATGCAGTGCGGCAGCTACATGTCGGCCTGATAGGTCAGCTGTACCTATTTGGCAGCCCAGAGACGGGCAAGTCGCACTTATTATCCGCCATCTGTGAGTCGTTTATCGAGATGGACAAATCCGCGATTTGTCTGTCATTAAATGAGCTGATTCATACCGATGTCAATGTTCTATCTTCTTTAGAAAATTTTTCCTTGATTGCGATTGATGATTTAGAAGTGCTTGAGCAAAGCAGCCAATGGCAAGAAGCCTTATTTCACCTAATTAATCGTAGCCGAGAAGGACAACGGCAGCTGATTTTTGCCTCCAACAAACCTGCGACCGAATTACCGTTTCAGTTAACAGATCTCCTCACCCGTTTGGCGCAGTCACCAAGCTTTAAAGTGCCAACCGGTCATGATTTGGCAGACCGTCAAGCTTTGCTACAATCTATCTTACGCCGCCGCGGTTGGCAGTTTGATGAGCGTATTATCAATCATTTACTCACCGAAGGGCCGCATCGTATCGGCGCTATGATGGACGTCCTAAATTACATTCAGCCGATGTTTTCTAACCTTGGTCGTAGTAATATATCCAAAGCGGTCATTAGCGATGCGCTGCGCACGATTGATGAGCAGACGCTCGCCGCCGAGCTTGCTGATATCGCCCAAGAAACGCAAGGTGACAATGAGGTCGCTAATCAAGATCAACATACCATGCCGCTCGACTTTTAACCTTTCGTTTTTTGACCTTTAGCTTTTAATAATTAGTTTTTAATGTTCATAGACACGCCCTTTATACCGCTACTTTACTATCCTTGGAATAACTTATGAAACCAAACGCTTCTTTGCTAAAAAAACTGACTGTTGGCTCCTTATTAATTGCTGCAGGCTCAGTATCGATGTTATCGCACGCGGCAGTGACCTTGCTTGTTGATGACCATATCAAAGTGACCGCTATCAATGGGCAAGAAATCCAGCAAAGCCCGTTTCAGCCGCTGACGAAGTCGTTTACCTTAGAGCCTGGTCAGCATGCGATTACCGCTAAATATGATCGCTTATATAACTTGCGCCGTGATGAGCACGATTATTTGCGCTCGGGTAATGTGAGTGTGACGGCTGAATTAAAAGATAATCAGACCTATCGTCTCGTTATGCCAAATCAGCCAGAAAAATATGAAGCAGCAAGAGAGTATGCCAAGCGTCCAACCCTAGCGGTGCAACAGAATAATACGGTAGTTGCCAGTCAGCAAGCTTTGGAAGGCAGCCAAGGTGGTTTGCTATCAGGTTTGGGTAAAACATTGGGTGGTGTATTTGGCGGCGCAAATGATGCTGAGCTACAAAACCAACGTGCCATTGCTGCGTTAGGTCAACCTACTGCCAGCACTGTCAATACAGGTGCTGTGACCACAGTTCAGCAAACGACAAGCGCTGCTGCCTCTACCAGTACTTTAGATCAGTTTATGCAACTTTGGTTACAAGCAACGCCAGCAGAGCGTGAAAAAATACGCCAGTGGATTGAGAAGTAGAATAGGTTCAGCTATTGAAAGAGCTTAACGTTTATCGATTTTTAGCAAAGCGAACACAAAAAAAGCACCTAAATTAGGTGCTTTTTCCTTACTTACTATCTATTCAGTTAATAAACGAATTGAGCGATAAATGGTTTTATGTATTTATCTGTTTAGCCGTTATTTAGCCAAAAAAGCGTTATACATCCAAATCAGCTTTTCTTGCTGCTGTACGTACTCATCAACTAAATCGGCTGTACCTTGGTCTTCAGCTCGTTCTGCCAATGCTGACACTTCGCGTTGCTCTTCAATCAGCGCTTGTAGGCCAGTCACCACACCTTGCACACAAGCATTACCGTCTTTAACGTTTTTATCTTCTTGAATGTTGGTATGTTGACTAAAGTCGCTATAAGCATGCAGTGGCGTGCCACCCAAGGTTAAGATACGCTCAGCGATTTCATCAATTTCTACTTGCAAATTGGTATATAGCTCTTCGAACTGTGGGTGCAAGGTGAAGAAATGCTCACCTTTTACGTTCCAGTGATAACCACGTACGTTGATATAAAACATATGATAGCTTGATAATAAGTCGTTTAACTTATCAATCACTTCGCTCATATCTGCTTTTTCTAGACCGATTTGGTTGGTTGCATTATTAGTATTACTCATAATATTATCCTTATAGTTTGAGTGTTGATTTAAGAGATTGGTTATTTTTATAAACTTAGACTTAATCATCTAAGGCAAATGTAGAAGTCTAAGAGTGTAGCAAGTCATATCCTGCATTGCTATGCTCGTTATATATCTTCTACAGGTTTTTAGGTATCTATACCTTGTCTGTTTATGCTTATTATAATAGCAAAGATACTATGATAAGTTAAATTCAATTAATCTAAGTCTGTGATTGATTTGATAGAATTATAAAGTCACAATATCCACGCTATTCATACTATTTTATAAAGCCAACACCTATACAAGTTTAATGCTGAATTATAAAAAACGACTAACCACAGCACTCTAAAAGCCACTTCTTAATTTAAAAGTCACTTTTATAGTTTTGCAGGTGGCTGTAAGTTTTCAGGGTTTAAGCCTTTAACGGCAATGACTTCTTGTAGGTGCTGACGTACGGTATCGATTGGGAATTTTTGCGCTTGTAAACGCTTAGGAATGATTTGGCTGCCCTGTTGACCTTTTAGCTCAAACATCATGAAGATGTAGTCATCGGTTTCATCCCAGCTTTTGACGGCGCTCCAAGGAATAACCGCTTGCTGAGTGCTACCAGCACGCATCTGCATACCGCGCATCTGATTGCTATTAAACATGTCAGGCTGATTGACTGGCATTGCCATGACTAAACCATGCTTTTGCACGCCCAATTTCATCTGACGCATCTCATCAGGCATTTCTTGGTCAGCAACTTGTTTTTCAAACTCTTTTTTGACATACCATTTAAAGCCAAGGGTACGTACCAATAGATAAATGACCACCGCCGCTAGCATAAGCCAAAAGATAATGGTCGAATAACCAGTTAAAAAAACCAAGCCCGCGATGGCTAATATGACGACGACTGCCATAATAATCCACTCTTTCATCTTAATACTCGACAGACCAAACGACGGGCTGGCACTGGCAAATAGCTCATATTGGGCTTGATGAAATTCGGCCTCGGTTAGGTTTAAGGCGACAGGTTGAAGCGTGTAGGGGTACAGGGCCATAAAGGTTTCTCAGATACGTATTTTAAAAGCGTGGGATGAAAAGCGCCAAAGCGAGGCTGCGATGCCATACTTAGCGATGCTTGGCGGAAAGTAGAATAAAGATATGCGCTTATCTTACCGAAAACTGCTCTTAAATGAAACATATAAGCGGGTCTGTCGACCAATAGTTCGGTTATTTTTCAGATAGCATCCTTATTTATACTAAGGTCAATGAGAGAACTTGATGTATAAGAGCATGGCGTGACTTTTATTATTTGTTATTTAACCCATAAAGCTTGTGCAAAGAAAGTGCTAGACTGTGGCAAAATATAGCCAAAACATGGTCAAATCTGCTCGGTATTGGTATGATAGTGACTATTATTTATTATTCAGATTGACGTGGCCTTATGGCAAAGCTTTATAGTGATTTTATAAGGCTTTGCGCGCTATTTTTTGTTTTATCTCATTTATGGCTAGTGATATCTAAGCACTATACTTGGCTACTATTTTCCCTTTTTATTTCTTACTCACTTTTGGCGCTACAGGCAACTATTATGATTGACCCAAAACTCTTACGCGGTGATTTAACGGATTTACAACAGCAGCTGGCCACGCGTGGTTATGCGCTTGATATGGCGTTTTGGCAAAGTATCGAAAACGAACGTAAGTCTTTGCAAGTCAAAACCGAAGAGCTGCAATCGCGTCGTAATGCCGGTGCTAAGCAAGTGGGTGCGCTAAAAAAATCGGGCGCAGATGCCAGCGAACTGTTGGCTGAGATGCAAAGTGTCAGCGGTGAGATTAAGACAGCTGAAGATGAGCTGCGTACCTTGCAAGAGCGTATTAGCCAAGCGGCCATGCAAGTCCCAAATATCCCAGCCGCCGATGTGCCAGTCGGGACATCAGAAGATGATAACGTCGAAGTGCGCAAATGGGGAACGCCGCGCGCGTTTGATTTTGAGATTCAAGACCATACTCATATCGGTGAGACGCTAGGTATGCTTGATTTCGAAGCCGCTGCAAAGCTGACTGGTAGCCGTTTTAACGTCTTAAAAGGTCAGCTTGCGCAACTGCATCGTGCCTTGATTCAGTTTATGCTCAATACCCATACCATCAAGTACGGCTATACTGAAACCTACGTGCCTTATATTGTGAACGCTGAGAGTTTAAAAGGTACGGGTCAATTGCCGAAGTTTGAAGATGATTTGTTTAAATTGACCAATCATACCAATAACGAAGGTACAGATTTTTATCTGATTCCAACGGCCGAAGTGCCCATGACCAACTTGGTACGCGGTGAGCGTTTGGATATCAAAGAGCTGCCGTTAAAATTTACCGCCCATACGCCATGTTTCCGTAGTGAAGCGGGCTCGCATGGTCGCGATACCCGTGGTCTAATCCGTCAGCATCAGTTTGAAAAAGTTGAGATGGTCAATATCGCTACCGCTGAGCAATCAGATGACTTACTTGAGGCGATGACGGCACAAGCTGAGTACATTTTGCAGCAGTTGAATCTGCCGTACCGTGTGGTCAAACTATGTACTGGCGATATGGGCTTTGCCGCTCAAAAAACTTATGACATCGAAGTGTGGTTGCCAAGCCAAGATACTTATCGTGAAATCTCAAGCTGCTCAAACTGTGGCGACTTCCAAGCTCGCCGTATGGGCACGCGCGTTAAAGATGGCAAGCAAACCAGCCTAGCGCATACGCTAAATGGTTCAGGTTTGGCAGTCGGTCGTACGTTATTGGCAGTGATGGAAAATCATCAAAATGCTGATGGTAGTATCACCATTCCTGAAGTATTGCGTCCGTTCATGGGCGGAGTTGAAACCATTTTAGCTTAATGATTTAGTTTTTTATCTAAACTGCGGGTTGGTTGCTGACTCGCGGTTTTTTCATACGTATTGGTTTAATAAAACTGATACGAATGATTGTTAAATACAAACGCTTCTGTCAGCGCATTTTTAGATTGCCAGATGGCAAATATGTTAATATTGCATGTGATTTTATAGTCTATCTTTTGATGACATCCATTGTATTTTTGTCGTATTTCTGATGGATTGCCCTCTGAGTAACCCTTTCTCTTATGCTCCATACTTTTCATTCGAATATTAGGACACTCTATGCCGACCCCAATTAATGAACGCAAACTTGCCAATGCCATCCGTGTACTGTCGTTCGACGCGGTTCAAAAAGCCAATTCTGGACACCCAGGCGCGCCGATGGGCATGGCTGATATTGCCGAAGTATTGTGGCGCAAATTTTTAAAGCACAATCCTGCTGACCCGCAATGGCACAACCGCGATCGCTTTGTACTATCAAACGGTCATGGCTCGATGCTCATTTATTCCTTGCTGCATTTATCAGGCTATGATGTCAGCGTTGATGATTTAAAAGGCTTTCGTCAGCTGCACTCAAAAACTCCAGGCCATCCTGAACTTGGCTATACGCCAGGGATTGAAACCACAACGGGTCCACTAGGTCAGGGTATTGCCAACGCCGTTGGTTTTGCGATTGCAGAAAAAACCTTAGCAGCGCAGTTCAACCGTGACGGCCATAACATCGTCGACCATCATACGTATGCATTTCTAGGTGATGGCTGTTTGATGGAAGGTATCAGCCATGAAGTTTGCTCATTGGCTGGCACGTTAGGTTTGGGCAAATTGGTCTTTTTCTATGATGACAATGGTATCTCAATCGATGGCGATGTCGAAGGCTGGTTCACTGATGATACGCAAGCGCGTTTCGAAGCTTATGGCTGGCAAGTGATTAAAGTTGACGGTCATGATACCGATGAGATTACCAAAGCCACTGAGCAAGCCATTGCTGAGACCGCTAAGCCAAGCTTAATTATTTGTAAAACGACGATTGGTGCGGGTAGCCCGAACAAGCAAGGCTTAGCCGCCAGCCATGGTGCGCCGCTTGGTGATGATGAAATCGTCTTGACCCGTGACGCTTTAGCATGGACTCATGCGCCGTTTGAATTAGATGATGAAATCTATGAAGCGTGGGATGCTAAAGCTAAAGGCGACGTACAGCAAAAGAACTGGGATGCGGACTTTGAAGCCTATAAAAAAGCCTATCCAGAATTGGCAAGCGAGCTACTACGCCGCTTAAACGGTGAATTGCCAGCGGATTTTGAAAGCCAAGCACAAGCCTATATTCAGCAAACGCAAGAGCAGGGCGGTGATGTTGCCAGTCGTAAAGCCAGTCAAAATGCGATCAATACCTTACAGCCGTTACTACCAGAATTGTTGGGCGGTTCAGCGGATCTGGCAGGTTCAAACCTTACGCTATTTAAAGGCGCGAAAGGCATCGAAAAAGATGCTGATGGCAACTATATCTATTATGGCGTGCGCGAGTTTGGTATGACCGCGATTGCCAATGGTATCGCGTTGCATGGCGGCTTTATCCCTTACGTGGCAACCTTCCTGATGTTTATGGAATACGCGCGTAATGCGGTACGTATGGGCGCACTCATGAAGCAGCGCGTGATTCATGTTTATACTCATGACTCTATCGGTCTGGGTGAAGATGGCCCGACGCATCAGCCAGTTGAGCAATTAACGAGCTTACGTACCACACCAAATCTACGCACATGGCGTCCGTGTGATGCGACCGAATCGGCCAGCGCTTGGGTTGAAGCGATTAAGTCTGAACACAATCCATCAGCACTTATCTTTAGCCGTCAAAGCTTGCCACATCAAGCACGTGATAGTGAGCAAGTCGCTAACATCGCTAAAGGTGGCTATGTGTTAGCGAAAGAGGAAGGTGAGCTACAAGCGATTATCATCGCGACAGGTTCGGAAGTTGGTCTTGCTATGCAAGCGCACGCAACATTGAGCGCAAATGGCGTTGGCGTCCGTGTCGTCTCTATGCCATGTGCCGAGATTTTTGTAGAGCAAGAGACGAGCTACCGTGAAGCGGTATTGCCAGCTAATATCCGCGCCCGCGTAGCGGTAGAAGCAGCACATGTCGATTACTGGTATAAGTTTGTCGGTCTAGATGGCAAAGTCATTGGTATGACGACTTATGGTGAATCCGCGCCTGCTGAGGAGCTATATCAAGAGTTTGGTATTACTACGGAAGCGGTGGTTGATGCGGTGAATAGTTTGGTTTAATAAACCTAACTTGGTTAGCGTTTAAACAAGAAAGAGCTACTAGAAAAATCTGGTGGCTCTTTTTTTTGTGATTAACTTTTGGTTTTGAAATATTATAAAAGCCCTGTAAATAGATTGCTGGGTAGGTTAGTGTCGAAACATAATGCACCATGAGTCGTTAAATGGTAACGCAAAGTTCGACCAGCCGCTCTATAACCAAGCTTGATGTGTTGTTTTATAGTTGACCGTTGTTAGTGTTATATCTAGTTCGCTAATTTAAAGCGAGCTTAAGGACGTGTACCTGTTTTGTACTGGCACGTTGATTAATAGACAAGGTGCGTCAAAAAGAGCTGGATAAAGTAGACAAGCTGCGTCAAAAAGAACAGGCCAAAGTTGATAAGAAGATTCAAGCAATGATAGACGATATCAACCAAAAGGCGATGAAAAAGCAAGAAAAAATAGATACTAAAATTCAGAAAAGAAGAAATAAAATAGATAAGACTGGTATAGCAGAAGAGGAGCCCATCCCGAATTCTGTGTAACTGCCGTTTAGATTAAATGCTTACTAATACGATCATCAAACATAATCATAAAGCGATTAAGGGCAGACGTCCAGTTACGAATCGGCATCGACCACCTTGACGATGCCTGCTGAGTTGCCAGATATCCTACCTTGAATGCTGCTTGATCAGACGGGAACACCTTACGCTTATTCACTGCTGTCCGAATCACGCTGTTCAATGACTCGATGGCATTGGTGGTATAAATCGCTTTTCTGATGTCTTTAGGATACTCAAAGAACACCGTGAGGCCCTCCCAGTTATTGCGCCAAGACTTGATGACATGCGGGTACTCTTTGCCCCATACTTCATCAAAGTGTTCAAGATTGGCCTCTGCCATCTCAAGGGTATCAGCGCCGTAGATGGCCTTTAAATCAGCTGCTACGGCCTTCTTGTCCGTCCAAGGTACGAACTTCATCGAATAGCGCACCATATGCACGATACACAGCTGAACCTGAGCGTTAGGGTAGACCGTATTAATGGCATCAGGGAAGCCTTTTAGGCCGTCTACACAGGCAATAAGAATATCTTGTACCTCGCGGTTTTGTAGTTCAGTGAGAACGCCAAGCCAGAACTTAGCGCCTTCATTCTCTGATAGCCACATGCCAAGCAGCTCTTTTTTACCATCAAGAGCAACGCCTAGCGCCAGATAGATTGCCTTGTTGATGATCTGCTTGTCTTGACGTACTTTGACGACAATACAGTCTAAATAGACAATAGGATAAACACTGCTTAACGGCCGGTTCTGCCATGCGGTGATGTCATCCAAGATGTTGTCAGTGACTCTGGAAACCAAGCTGCTTGAGATGTCGACGTCGTAGATGTCCTTGATGGTTTCGACAATCTCAGTAGTGGTTTGACCTTTGGCGTATGAGCGAGGATCAGCAAGTGTCTGGGAGACACTTGCCCGAAGCGCAAGACGTAAGGCTATGCCTGTAGTGAAATATGATTTTGTCATCAAGACCTGAAATACGGGTTTGATGCTTACGCACTAACGCAGGTTCAAAGCTACTGTCGCGGTCTCTTGGGGTGGAGATCTCAAGCTCGCCTGTGTCGCTACGGACTCTCTTTTTAGTGTGCCCATTACGCTTATTAGGCTTGTCTGCTTTCTCATGCTTGGGGTAGCCGAGATGCTCTTCCATTTCTGCTTCTAAGGCAGTGTCGATGAAGGACTGCATGAGCTGCTTTTGAAAGTCTTTGATGTCATCGAAGCTTTTCATGCTGTTGGCCATTTGCTCAGCCAGTTTCTTGATGTCAGATTGGTTAGTCATTGCTTATTCTCCTGTTAGTGGATTATAAGCAGTTACACAAAGTTTGGGAAACTCTCATGGAAAATTGCCTTTTGAGTTTGAAGCAATGTACAATGATAAGATTAACCCGTTAGGTCAGGTGGCCTAACTTAAATAAAAAGTCTCCGACAAACCCGGTACGGTTCACTATCTATTGTTATTCTTACCTGAAATTGATGTGAGCTTATAGAGACAAGGTAAATTTGCAAAAGTGCCGGCTATTCAGTGTTCATTGAATGTTTAATTTAATTTATTAAGCTTGACCTTGGAGTGGCTCTAAGCCTTATACTTGGTACAAATTTTTCGGTTGTTATGATGATGCGTTCTACTACATGGATTACAGTCTTGGTTGGATTGTTCATGTTCCAAAGCTTTTGGAATGTGGCGGCGGCCTTTTGTGTCCATGAACAACAGCCTCAATCACAG
Organism: Psychrobacter sp. CCUG 69069; assembly: GCF_021023115.1. Lineage (NCBI taxonomy): Bacteria > Pseudomonadati > Pseudomonadota > Gammaproteobacteria > Moraxellales > Moraxellaceae > Psychrobacter > Psychrobacter sp. CCUG 69069. Next base: position 44,011 of record NZ_QQAI01000013.1, on the reverse strand, counting down.
CAGAGTTATCATTTTGGTCATCACCAAAATACCTTGTGTGCCAGCGATAGTCGTCAACACGATCATAATGGACAGTCAGAAAACATAAAAACATTCAGTAGCGATTTAGAAATCGGTGAAGATCATCAAGATCATCTACCATCGATGATGCATTTGATTGTACAAAATGAAAAAGTAGATGTGTTTCATCCAAGCTCTGAAGTTAAAGTGAATCCACAATTTCATTGGAAAAACAGCTATCAGGCTCCTGACCTGTTTCAACAAAGCCCACCTCCCGAATTTTCCCCGCTCATGGTGGGGTAGCCTAAAACATTCCCACCACTTTTATTATTTAAATAAGTGGGAAAAATCATGTCTTCACAATCAATTATACTCTTGCGTCATAGCTTGGTTGCTTGTATATGTGCAGCGGCTATGCAATATAGCTATGCTGAAAACGTTACCAGCTTTGAATCCGCTTTAGCAAAAGTACAAAGTTACCAGACTCAAGACAAGCCGTGGCAACAAGTTCAGCAAATATCTGAATTGAATATTCAGCAAAGTCGGTTATGGCAGAATCCAAGTATAAGTTTAGAACAGTCTGGCTTTGGCTCAGGTCAAGAACAGGAATTCAATGTTGGCGTTAGTCAACCTCTAGATCTATTTGGTCAGCGTAAGCTGAACCGGGTGATTGCCAATACCTCGAATCAACAAATCCAATTGCAACAGCAATTATGGAAGGCACAAAGCCAACTGATTGTTAAATTTGCATGGTCGCAATTTGCACTTGCTGAGGTTGAGCAGTCTGCTTATTCAGTACAGTTAAAAACAAGTAAAGTCAATCTGGACAGTGCCCAGAAACGCTATCAGGCAGGCAGTATTGCCCTGGTTGATTTTGAGCGTGCCCAAATTGAAGCGCTAGAAATCCAACGACTTTATCAGCAAGCGATGCTGAATAAACAAGCTGCCGGTCGTCAGCTGTCTAATTTGTGGGGGGGAGAAACATCTTCACATCTTCAATTGAATAAAACCGCTATCCCTTGGCCAGAGCAAAGTCTCCAAACTGTGCAACGGTATATTGCTGAAGGGTGGCTAGAAAAATTCTATGCCTTGAACATTCAGCAATCGGATCATCAAATTGAAAATTTAAGAATTCAGGCACGTCCCAATCCGACTTTAAATGTAGGCATGAAACGTAGCAAAACCCCTAATGAAAGCAACGATACGACTTTAGCAATCGGCGTGGCTATTCCACTGAATATTTTCAATCGCCAGCAATATGCGATCCCGATGGTCCAGCAACAGCAAATATTGCTGAACCAACAGCAGCAGCGTGAGCTGAAGCAACAAATACTCGATATTGCCAACAGCATGCATCAGCTCAAAGGTTTACGTAGCCAGTTCGATGCCACAACAGCACAAGTTACTTTGGCGACCAAAGTTCAGAGCCGTACTTTACTAGGGTTTCAGGCAGGGAAACTGTCCATTACCGACGTTCAGCAAGCAACCACCCAACTGCAGAATCTTCGATTGGGTCAATTACAAACTCTACGTCAAGCTTGGCAAACTGCCCTAGCAGCTGAGGCACTCAGTATTGGCACAAGTTATGAAGAAATTAGCCGTTCGGATGCCTATACACAACTGAATAAAAAGGCAGTCGAAGCATCGCAAAATTTAATCAATGGGGGAGCACGATAAAATGAACGCCAAGCAAAACGGAAAAATATCCCAGTCTCTCATGATTGCAATTTTGATTCTGATTACGGTCTTGGTCAGTCTGGCTATTTGGTTAAGTTCAAAAAAAACTGAATCTGAGGGGCGTGGTTATGATGAGGGAAATGCCGAATATTCTGATGAAGATAGTTCTGAAGAAGGACATGCTGAAGAAGGCGAAATACAACTGACCAGCCAACAAATGGTTGAACAAGGTTTAAAAGTTGCTGTTGCATCCACAGGATTGGTTGAAAAGCTGACAACCCTGCCAGGTAAATTGGTGGTGAATACCGATCAACAAGCGCATATATCGCCTAATTTTAGTGGTTATGTCGAGCAGATCAATGTGGCTTTAGGACAGAGCGTGCAAAAAGGACAAACGCTGGCTGTACTAACCGTGCCTGAACTGATCGACCAACAGGCAAATCTGCGTATGGCACAGGTGAATCTGGATTTGGCCCGTAAAGATTACCAGCGCGAACAGCAACTCTGGTCACAGGGGGTTTCTGCCAAACAGGATTACCAGCGTGCCGAAAATGCCTACCGTCAAGCGCAGATTACTGTCCAGTCCTCACAAGCACGTTTAAATGCATTAGGTGCAAGTGGCAATAACAATGGGCGTTTTCTGATTAAAGCACCGATCTCTGGGGTGATCAGTCAAAAAGATATTGTGGTCGGTGAAAATGTGCAACTGGCTAATCAGCTCTTTGTCATTGAACAGCTGAAAGATTTATGGCTTGAGTTTAATTTGCCGAATCAATTCTCAGGTCAACTGCAAGCCGGGCAAAAAATTGACTTTAAAGTGAATGATTCAGATCAAAGCTATAAAGCTACTGTACAAAGCTTAACCTCTCAGGCAGATGTACAAACAGGGCGTCTGGTGGTGCGCGCAAAACTCGATGCGCAAGCTACTGAGTTGCGTTCTAATGTGTTAGTGAGAGTGTTGATTCCGGAAGCTACAGCAAAATCAGCCCTTCGGATTCAAAAGTCTGCGCTGCAAAGTATTGAAGGTGAAGACAGTATTTTCATCGTAGATTCAGAACAAAAAGGTCAAGTCCACTTAAAAGCACAGAAAGTGCAATTGGGGCAGGCTTCAAGTGATGGACAATGGCTTGAAGTGATTTCTGGGCTGACTGAAGGGCAGAAGTATATCGCTCAAGGCAGTTTCTTGTTGAAATCTGAATTAGAAAAAGACGAGGCAGGCCATGGACATTAATTCTGATCTACCAAAACCAGAAGGTTTATTCGAACGAATCATTCAGTTTTCCATACAAAATGCGATTTGGGTGTTGCTCTTTGCCTGTACCTGGATTGCGGTCGGGGTGTATAGCTATCAGAAACTCCCGATTGATGCTGTACCCGATATTACCAATACCCAAGTCCAGATTAATACTCAAGCCAAGGGTTTTACTGCGCTTGAAGTCGAACAGCTGATTACCTATCCCATTGAAAATGCCATGGCTGGCATTCCGGATCTGGAGCTTACCCGTTCCATATCCCGTTATGGACTCTCTCAAGTCACCATTATCTTTAAAGATGGGACTGATATTTATTGGGCCCGTCAGCAGATTAACCAACGGATACAGGAGGCGCAATCTGAGTTGCCTGCACAAATCGCACCGACGATGTCCCCCGTTTCTACGGGTCTCGGTGAGATTTATCAATGGGTACTGAAGGCAGATCCGAATGCGAAAAAGCCGGATGGAACTGCATACACGCCGATGGATTTGCGTGAGATTCAGGACTGGATTGTGCGTCCTCAACTGCAACGTGTTAAGGGAGTTGCAGAGGTCAACAGTATTGGTGGTTTTGAAAAAACCTATGTGGTCTCTCCCGATTTAAACCGGATGCAGCAACTGAATATCTCATTAGAACAACTGCAACAGGCTTTAGCGCAAAATAATGAGAACCGAGGTGCAGGTTATATTGAAGACAATGGTCAGCAACTGACGGTACGTGTACCGGGTGCATTCAATGGGCTTTCTGATATTGAGAACACCATGCTGGGTAGCCCAAATGGCAGCCCAATTCGGGTTGGTGATATTGCGCAAGTCTCTATTGGGCATGATTTAAGAACCGGTGGGGCAACCTATAACGGCAAAGAAACCGTTTTAGGGATTGTCATGATGGCGATGGGTGGAAATAGCCAGACTGTTTCTAAAGCTGTGGATGCCAAGCTTCAAGATATTCAGAATAGTTTGCCTAAAGGGGTAGTGATTGAAACGGTGTACGACCGTACTATCTTGGTTGAGAAGGCGATTAAAACCGTTCAGAAAAACTTGGTAGAGGGAGCAATCCTGGTCATCATCATTCTGTTCCTGTTTTTAGGGAATATCCGTGCTGCCTTGATTACTGCCTGTGTCATTCCACTCTCTATGCTGTTTACCTTAACCGGGATGGCACAGCAAAATATCAGTGCCAATCTGATGAGTTTAGGTGCACTCGATTTCGGCATCATTGTCGATGGTGCTGTGGTGATTGTCGAAAACTGTATCCGGCGTTTAGCCCATACACAGCAACTGTTAAAACGACCTCTCACACAAAGTGAACGCTTTAAGGAAGTTTTTCTGGCTGCCCGCCAAGCACGTCGTCCTCTTATTTTTGGTCAGCTTATTATTTTGGTGGTGTATTTGCCGATTTTTGCTTTAAGTGGTGTGGAAGCAAAAATGTTCCATCCGATGGCATTGGCAGTGGTACTCGCCCTTGTTGCAGCCATTATTTTATCGATCACCTTTGTGCCTGCTGCTGTGGCATTGTGGGTCAAAGGCGATATTCAAGAAAAAGAAAGTCGTTGGATGTTATGGCTAAAAGCTAAATATCAGCAAACTCTTGATATTTCGTATCAATACAAAGCAGTTGTGCTGACTTTTGCACTGTGTTTATTAGTGATTACGGGATTTATCAGTACCAAACTCGGCAGTGAATTTGCACCACAGCTCAGTGAAGGAGACTTTGCGATACAACAGTTACGTTCACCAAGTACAGGCTTAGAAGAGTCTTTACGTATTCAGGAGAATACTGAAAAACTTCTTTTAAAGAGTTTCCCTGAAATTAAGGCAGTATTTGCCAGAACGGGTACAGCCGAGGTTGCAACAGATGTCATGCCACCCAATATTTCAGATGGCTATATCATGTTAAAGCCTCGTTCAGAATGGCCAAATCCTAAAGAAAGTTTAGATGAATTACGTGGCCGTATGGTGACGTATTTAGCCACGATTCCAGGCAATAATAGTGAATTTTCACAACCGATTGAACTCCGATTTAATGAATTGATCTCAGGTGTGCGTAGTGATGTTGGTGTGAAAATCTTCGGTGATGATATGAATGTCCTCAATACTGAGGCGACTAAAATCTCCAAAATCATTCAGCAAATATCGGGTAGCAGTGCCGTGAAAGTTGAGCAGACCTCAGGTTTGCCATTACTGAATGTCGAGGTAAATAAAACTTTGGCTGCACAATATGGTTTGAGTGTGCGTTCAATTCAAGACCTTGTGGCAACCAGTATTGGTGGACAAAGCGTGGGAGAGATTTTAGAAGGCGATCGTCGTTTTGATTTTGTTATCCGTCTTGGAGAGCAAGACCGTAGTGTCGCATCTGTTTCCCAGTTACCTATTCAGCTTCCAAATGGTGGCAGTATTTTATTGTCGGATGTCGCGCAAGTCTCGACCATTGAAGGAATCAACCAAGTCAGTCGAGAAAATGGTAAACGCCGAGTTGTGGTTACAACGAATGTTGAAGGGCGTGATTTAGGGTCTTTTGTTTCTGATATACAGACACAGCTCAAAGCATACACTTTGCCAAGTGGTTATTGGATAGAATATGGCGGTCAGTTTGAAAATTTGGCTTCAGCCAAAGCACGGATGCAAATCGTGATTCCACTGGCTTTAATCACTATCTTTATTTTACTGATGGCGGTCTTTCACAATGTCAAAGAAAGTCTATTGGTCTTTACCGGGATACCCTTTGCCTTGACCGGTGGTGTGCTGTTCCTTTGGCTAAGGGATATTCCATTATCGATGTCAGCTGGAATTGGCTTTATTGCCTTATCTGGTGTTGCAGTCCTCAATGGACTGGTAATGCTGACCTTTATTAAGGAATTAAGGGACAAATATCCAGTGCATAAAGCCGTGTGGCAAGGGGCTATTTTGCGCTTAAGACCAGTGTTGATGACAGCTTGTGTGGCTTCACTGGGTTTTGTACCAATGGCGCTGGCAACCGGAACAGGGGCTGAGGTTCAACGGCCACTGGCAACCGTAGTGATTGGCGGGATTATCTCTTCAACATTACTAACTTTGGTGCTGTTACCCGTGCTTTATCGTTGGATAAATGAAAAAAAAGTTTCTTAATCCAATAGATTAGTCGATTTACAGCAGAGATATTGGCTGTTATCCAATATCTCTGCTCATCATAAATAGAATAAGGAAAATATTTTATGTCAGAACATCATGATCATAGCCATGCGGTTGTTACTGAAGAAAATAGTAAGAAGTTAATGGTTGCCTTAGGTTTAACGACTACTTTTTTAACATTTCAGCGCAGAAATCCCCTACTTCTAAAGTAGTGGGATGAATGCGTTATTGATAACTACCCTTACTCCCTATGGTATTATAATTAATAATTATAACGCCAATTAACAACAAGCTCCTTATGACCAAGCAAATCCTAAAAGCCTATAAAGTCAGGCTCTACCCTAATGAAGAACAGCAAATATTCTTTGCCAAATCATTCGGCTGCACACGCTTTATCTGGAATAGGATGCTTAGTGACAAGATTGATCATTACAACGAGCATAAGGTTGACCTTAAAAATACCCCAGCTCAGTATAAAAAAGAATTTGAATGGCTTAAAGACGTCGATAGCTTGGCACTGGCAAACGTCCAACAAAACCTAAGAGCCGCTTATAGTAAATTCTTCAAAGGTTTAGGCTTTCCTAAGTTCAAGAAAAAAGGTCAGCGTGACAGCTACACCACCAACAACCAAAAAGGTACGGTATCCATCACCAGTAATAGCGTCAAACTGCCTAAAATTGGTCATATTAAAGCCAAATTCCCAAGTAAGGTAAATGGCTTAATCAAGTCAGCGACAGTATCCAAGACTGCATCAGGCAAGTACTATGTCAGTCTATTGGTTGAAACCATCGCTACAACACTGCCAAAAACCCACTCTAACATCGGCATTGACTTAGGACTGACCGACTTTATCGTCCTATCAGATGGCAGCAAAGTCGCTAATCCTACCTTTTTATCGCAGCTGCAAGACAAGCTTGCGCGAGAACAGAAAATACTGGCCAAGCGTAGAGCAGTGGCCAAAGCGAATCAGCGCAAATTGTCTGACAGCCGCAACTATCAAAAGCAAAAAGTTAAAGTCGCTAAGGTATATGAAAAAATAACCAATATCCGAAAAGACTTTCTACACAAACTCTCATTCAATCTCATCAAAAACCACGATGTGATTGCGATTGAGGACTTAAACGTCAAAGGCATGGTTAAGAATAAAAAGTTATCTAAAGCCATATCAGACAGCTCATGGTCAACCTTCACCACCATGCTGAACTACAAGGCTGAATGGTACGGCAAAACGCTTGTCAAAATAGACCGATGGTATCCATCGTCTAAGACCTGCTCAGGCTGTGGTCACTTACTGACTAAGGCTGAGCTACCATTACAGGTGAGATCATGGGATTGTCCGAGTTGCCAGCAAAAGCATGACCGTTATCTACTACATGATATATATAATCTATATAGTAAACAAAGAATCCTTTACATGTAAATACATACATTGTAGAATTCATATCTATTACAGTTATTTGAAGTAAGAGAGTGGGTTAATGCAGGTAAAGAAGATAAAGATAAATAATCAAAGTCAGGACTTTTGGATAGTTATTGGATCTGATTATTTTCCCATTGAGCAAATAAGTCTTTACCTAAAATACTTACACTCTACTGGCAAGTCGCCAAACACGATTAGAGCATACGCCTATCATCTCAAAGAGTTCTGGTTATTCTTAGACAATTCTCAATTGGAGTGGGATGATATTGGACTGGTCGAAATGTCACAGTTCATTAACTGGTTGAAGATTGGTCATACTGGCAACGTTATTCCATTCTCTAAAACTACTTCATTGCGCTCAGAGAAGACAATAAATACTATTGTAACTGCTGTCAGCTCTTTCTATGATTACCACTCAAGACTAGACCAAACCAAGCCACTACAGATATATAAGACAGATAGTTTTAGAGGTAAGAGCTATAAGTCTTTTCTACATCACATTAGTAAACAAGAAGCCAATAAGCGCAATATTCTCAAAATTAAAGAACCCAAGAGAAATCCCAAAACTCTGACGACTGAGCAGATTAAAACAATTGTTGCCGCTAGTGGGAACAGAAGAGATAAATTTCTCATCTGCTTACTGTATGAAACTGGGATGCGTATTGGTGAAGCTCTTGGCTTGAGGCACGAAGACATCCGTAGCTGGGATAAAGTGATTCAAGTCATCCCAAGAAGTGGAAATGAAAACAAAGCTAGAGCTAAAAGTGATGAGCAGAGAAATATTGATATTAGCTCTGAGTTAATACAGCTATATACGGATTACGTAGTACATGACTTTGATGACATTGATTCTGACTATGTATTCGTTAATATTTGGGGTAGAAATATTGGCAAACCTTTAGCGTACAGTACTGTTTATACTAAATTCCGGCGTATGGCTGAAAAGCAAGGTTTTCCATTTTCTCCTCATATTTTCAGACATACTCATGCTACAGAGTTACTTAGAAGCGGTTGGGATGCATCGTATGTTCAAAAGCGACTTGGCCATAAAGATATACATACAACAATTAATACTTATGCTCATTTGAATGAACAAGACCTCAAGCAAGCATTCCAAAGTTTTCAAAGGGACAAACAATGAACAATGCACTTGCAATCGTAAGAATGGACGATACAGCGCTGCTAGAAGCTAAAAAACATGAACCAATTACGAATGCCCACAAGTTAGCAATCGAGGCTATTGACCGTATCATTGCAGGTGCCCCTATAAGAGTTCAGCCTAAATCGAAACTAGTATTCAAAAATATCGCCAAAGAAGCAGGTATTTCCTCTACAGTTCTATATCGTGATTTTCGTGATGTAATGAGTTATGTTAAGGCTATAAAAATAAAGGGCAATAGCGATCGAATTAATGTTCATGATATTAGTTCAAGAAAGCGGTGCTTTGATGCTATTGAACGTATTATGAATAAAAATCCTCACATCGTTTCAAAATCAGCTAAATTAAATGTTACATCGGTTGCAAAAGAAGCAAAAGTTGAAGATTTATATATTTATCAATCACTACCCGATGTACTTAAAAAGATTACAAAAGAGCAAGTAGAAAATAAAGCTCTAGGTAATAAAGATACTAATGCAAAATTAGTATCAGCTCTCCAGAGATTAGTTGAGTCAGGGCAAAAAATTACTGTTAATGGTGTCTGTCGTGAGGCAAAGTTAAATAAGTCTTTCGATGTTGTAATTCGTAAGAGCTATCCAGACGTGCATAATACGATTTTAAATGCAATTCGTGAACAGACAGATATGTTTCGCTCTAATGAGCGTACAGCTCTTTTAAATGCACTTGATAGGCTTAGGACTGGCAAGACTAAAAACACCAAACCTGTCCCTCCTGGCGGCTATATAAGCATAAGAAAACTGATGTTAGAGTCTGGTGTTCATGAATCAACAATTAGTCGGCATCATAAGGATGTCGCTAATAAATGTACTTCGAGAAAGAGACTCGGAAGTGATGATGTGTGGTTTTTTGATGATGGCGAAGTCCAGCTAAAAGGTGGAACTGATGCTATAAAGCTCAATTTCAGCGGCTTGCCATTCGATTGGCTAACAAATTCAGCTAAAGCATTTACTAAAGCTTGTCATGCAACAAAATCAAGCGCTACTTTGGTTTCAAACCTTCATGCAATCCGCATGTTTGGTGCGACAGTTTTCGATATAAACTCAAACTGTGAGCCAAAAGACATCAATAGATTATTCATGGAGAATGTTCTTTACGATTGGTCTAAAAGTGGATTAAAGGAGTCAAGTATACTAAGAAGACTTGCATCTCTTAGACAATATATAGAATGGTGTGAAGATAGTGCCATTATTGAATTTGGATCTACTCGCTTAATTAGAGATTCAGACTATCCTAGAAAAAGTAAATCTCTGCCAAAATTCATTCCTGAATACATTATGAGTCAACTGAATACAAATATTGATGGTTTACATCCACACATAATGCGTCTATTCCTAGTTCTCCAAGAAGTAGGTATGAGGATTAGTGAGTGCTGTGGGCTGGCTTATGACTGCATCTACCCTGACTCTCAAGGCGATTACTTCATAAAGTACTATCAATACAAAATGAAGAAAGAACATATTGTTCCAATTACTAAAGAGATTGCAGAAGTTATTAAAGAACAACAGAAAGAAGTCGTTTTAGAGTTCTTTGAGCCTACAGAGATACTATTCCCAACACCAAAGCTACAAGAGAATAAGAAACCTTATTTAAGAGCTGGTAAAGCATGGTCTAAAGGGACTTTAATTAAAAATCTCAATGCTCTGGCACAAGAACGCAATATCATTAATGAAAATGGATCTGTTTATCATTTTTCGTTTCATATGTTTAGACATACTACCGCAACACGAATGATTAATAACGGCGTACCACAACATATCGTTCAGAGGTACTTAGGTCATGAATCACCAGCAATGACTAGTACTTATGCTCATATTATGGATAAAACTCTTAAAGAAGAATATGCTAAGTTTAACGGAAAAATGGTTGATATTAGAGGTTCTATTTATGATATTGAGGATGTGACAGAAAGTCTAGTTGAAGGCTGCGAATTTGACTCTATTGATACTCAGTGGCTTAAAAAGAACATTGCAGTGCAAGCATTACCCAATGGCTTATGCTCGTTGCCAGTCGTGCAAGGCAGTTGCCCCCATGCAAATGCCTGCCTCACCTGCTCGAATTTTAGGACTGACCATAGGTATTTACTACAACATAAAGAGCAGCTGGAACGTACAGAAGATATTATAGCCACATGTGCTTCTAAAGGTTGGACGAGGCAGCTTGAAATGAACGAAAAAATTAAAATATCCCTTGTTAATATCATTGAGCCGTTAGAGGTAAATATACATGTCCCATAAAAGAAATACTTCTGGCTTAAGATCTAATGCAGTAAAGAAGAAAGAGGTAGCTATAAAAAATACTGACGAGGCAATCAAACGGTTACTAAAGAAAAAAGATACCATTAATTTCAACACCGTATCCGAAGAAGCTGGTGTATCTAAAGCATGGTTATATAAAGAGACTGCTGTTTGTGAGCGAATTAAAAGATTACGAGATAAGACATCAAATCAAAAGTCTGTGACTGTGAACAACGCAACTAAGGCAAGTGACGCATCAAAAAATTCGTTAATCACTACATTAAAAACAAAAGTTAAAGAATTAGAACGTGAGAATATTGAATTAAAGAAACAGCTCGAAATTGTGTATAGTAGACTCCATGACCTATCTTCATAAATTGATGTATAGCTACAGTAACTCTAAACGCTAAAAATCATATTTCTTAACCTATCCTATTTACATATGGCTTATCAATGAACTTATTAGAACAGCTTACAGAATTATTATCTACTGACGAACGTCTTGTTATCAATGGAAAATTAGCTAAAAACAAAGTAGTAGAGTTGGGTTTAAGCTTAGACTCCACACTTCTTAAGTTACTTCTATCCAACCCTAAAATTAAGAGCCATTTTTTCACGGACGTAGATGGTGTTCTTATTTTCGATAAGATCGCCTTTCAGCGATTTGTGAATAATAAGTCCTTTTTACCAGACAGCTTTACACGGTTTAAGAACAAAACTGGATTGTCAGTAAACGAGAAATATTTGGACGATAGTAATGATGTAGTCTTGACGTGGCCTTATAAAGATTGTTTATTAGAAGGTGGTCAGACAAAAGATGATCAAAAAAGGGCTGAGGTTTTCTGGAACGAAACACTAGCTCCAGAGCAAGTTGATACATTACTTGCTCCTAAAGCTCTGACAAATTTTATAAAGTATGATGTTGAAGGAGCTCATAAGGAATTTATTCTAGGGAATGCTGATAATATAGTAATTAAAGGTAATAATCTTTTAGCGCTTAGATCACTTCTTCCTAGGTACAGAGGAGAGGTTCAGCTGATTTACATTGATCCGCCTTACAATACTGAGAATGATAGTTTTTGCTATAACGACTCATTTAGTCATTCAACATGGCTTACTTTTATGAAAAATCGCTTATTAATTGCAAAAGATTTACTTACGAGCGATGGGTCTATATATGTTCAGTTAGACTACAACGAAATACATTATGCGAAAGTTCTACTTGATGAAGTGTTTGGTCGTGATTTTTTTCAAGCTCAAATTATTTGGAAGAGAACATCGTCTAGAGGTGATGCTAATGCTTATGGTACAAATCACGACACCATATTGTTTTACAGTAGGAATGAGGCTTTTAAATTCAATAAGACATTTACTGAATATGATGATGAGTATAAAAAACGTTATAGACAAAAGGATGATAGAGGCTATTTTCTAGATAGAGATCTTTCTGCGAAAGGTTTAAAAGGTGGCGGGTATGAATACTCTTGGAACGGAAAAGAAGGTTACTGGCGCTGTCCAGTAACGACGATGGAAAAACTAGAGAGTGAAAACAGGATTTACTATACAAAAAATGGTACGCCTAGAATGAAGCAGTATATGCACGAAATGCAGGGTAAAGCTGTTCAAGATGTATGGGATGATATTAATGTAATTAACTCTCAGTCTTCAGAACGAGTTGGATATAGCACACAGAAACCTGAAAAACTCTTGAAACGCATTATCGAAAGCTCATCCGATGCTGGCGATATTGTTATGGATTTCTTTATGGGTAGCGGAACAACACAAGCTGTCGCACATAAAATGAATCGTCAATATATTGGTGTAGAACAAATGATCTACATAAAAGACACTACTGTCCCAAGGCTCAAGAGGGTTATTGATGGTGAGCAAAATGGTATATCTAAAGAAGTCAATTGGCAGGGTGGCGGCTCTTTTGTGTACTGTGAGCTGGCTGAACTTGCCTCGAAATACTCTGATCGTATCGAGCAAGCAAAAAATTCAGAAGAGCTTGCTGCTATCTGGAATGACCTCAAAGAAAGCTCGAATCTTTCCTATAAAGTCGATCCTAAAGCGTTTGATAAAAACATACAGTCATTCAATGAGCTTACTCTTGAAGACCAAAAACGCTTTCTGATTGAAGTGATTGATAAGAATCAATTATATGTGAACTACTCTGAAATTGACGATGAAGCAAATGGTATTTCAGAGCTGGATAAAAAATATAATAAACAGTTCTACGGTGTGTGAATAATATGATGATGCTTCACGAGATATTTAGTAATCACAAAAAAATGATGGGTGATCAGGCTTTCTCTAGCCTAATGCCAAGTTATATAACTGACAATATCAATCCTAGTTTTGAGCTTAGACCTTATCAAAAAGAGGCATTTGGGCGCTTTGAGTTTTATCTCGATAGTTATCCAAACAAGCCGAAAAACCAGCCCATAAACGTGCTATTCCATATGGCCACTGGTTCAGGTAAAACTCTGATCATGGCAGGAGAAATCTTAACCCTCTATAAGCGAGGCTACCGGAACTTCCTATTCTTCGTAAATAGTACCAATATCATCAAAAAGACAAAGGAGAACTTTCTAAACAAAGCGTCTTCTAAGTACCTTTTTAGCGACACCATTAACATAGATGGTGAGCAAGTTAGGATTAGGGAGGTTGATAATTTTGCCTCAAACAATTCTGACGATATCAATATAGTGTTTACCACTATCCAAGGGCTTCACACTGTGATGCTGAACCCTAAAGAAAATGCTCTCTCGATGGAAGATTTTGAAGATCACAAGGTGGTTTTAATTGCAGATGAAGCACATCACATCAATGCTGAAACCAAAAGCAAGAAAAGCAATGAAGAGCTTTTTTCTGTAGTAAGCTGGGAAAATACAGTTCGGGACATTTTTAATGCCCATTCAGAGAATGTGATGCTGGAGTTCACCGCTACTGCTGATCTTACCGAACCAGCTATTCAAGAAAAATATCAAGATATCGTACTTTTTGATTACCCTCTAAAGCAGTTTAGACAAGATCTATACTCTAAAGAAGTGAAAGTTCTACAAGCTGATAGCGAGCCTATGGATAGAGCAATACAAGCTATAATTCTAAGTCAGTATAGACGAAAGATTTTTGAAAAAAATAAGATTTTGATCAAACCAGTAGTCCTTTTTAAGTCCAAAACAATCGCTGAAAGCAAAGCTTTTCATAAGGCTTTCGTTGAGGCAATGAGTAGTATCAGCAAAGACGATTTGGAAAAAGTCGAGAACTTAGCAGTTGGCAACAATATCATTCGCAAGGCATTTGAGTTTTTTGATACTAACGATATTCGTCTGGAAGACTTAGCACTAGAGCTTAAAGAAGACTTCTCTATTGAAAAAACCATCGAGGTTAACAGTAAGGAAAACCTAGAAAGCCAGCAAATATTATTAAACTCTTTAGAGGATGCGGATAATGAGATTCGTGCAGTTTTTGCAGTCGATAAGCTGAATGAAGGCTGGGACGTCCTTAATCTATTTGATATCGTACGTCTATATGATACGCGCGACTCAAGAAGTAATAAGGTAGGTAAGACAACCCTTCAAGAAGCACAGCTTATTGGTCGTGGGGCTCGCTACTGTCCTTTTCAGGTGGAGGATGAACAGCCTCTATATCAAAGAAAGTACGATATATTGGATGACACGATAGACGCTCATGAGCTAAAAATTTGTGAAGAACTCTATTATCACTCAGCACACAATCCTAAATATATCCAAGAGCTTAATCAAGCATTGCAAGAGCTGGGCATCAAAGCAAAAACCACTTTAGAGTTACCTTTAAAATTAAAGGATAGCTTTAAACAAACGCGTCTTTTTAAAACTGGTTTCATATACGTCAATAAACGCTTGGCTTATGATCGATCAGAAGTTATAGGGCTTGATGACTCAATCATCAACACAAAACACTCATATACCTTGAGAACAGGGCGTTCAAGTGAGTTAACCGTATTTGAGGAATCAAAGACTAAAAACTTGAGCACTGATAACAGAACGTTCCATATCTTAAATTTTGGGATTCATCTCGTAAGGAAAGCACTAGCTTCAATTCCTGCGTACAAGTTCAATGAGTTAAAAAAGCTGTTTCCCAACCTGAAATCTATCAATGAATTTATAGAGTCTCCAAAATATTTAGGTGATATCAAGGTTATTATCAGCGGCAATAAGGCTGATTTGGAGAACCTATGCCAAGTAGAAAAACTGAATGCTACTAAAAAGGTTTTAGCTGATATTGCTGAAAAACTCAACGAAAACCGTATAGATTATAAGGGCTCAGAAGAATTTATACCGAAAACCATAAATCATCTTTATGAGAAAGACAAAATTCTCAATATTGTGAATGAGGGGCAGACGAATCAAGAATTTGGAGTTGGTCAAAAAGACACTAGAAACCCTGATTTATACCTAGATCTGTCTACTCATAACTGGTTCGCGTTCAATGAAAACTATGGCACATCTGAAGAAAAATATTTAGTTCGCTTCGTAGACAGTATGATGACTGAGCTACAGCAAAAATATGATGATGTGTTCTTACTGAGGAATGAAAAGCACTTTAAGCTTTATTCTTTTGAAGATGGAAGGGCTTTTGAACCGGATTTTGTATTACTTCTTACGAAAAAAGATGCGGATTATGAGCTGCACTATCAGGTGTTTATTGAACCTAAGGGCGGACACCTCATCGCTAATGATATTTGGAAGCAAAATTTCTTGTTGGA
This sequence comes from Psychrobacter sp. CCUG 69069, assembly GCF_021023115.1. NCBI lineage: Bacteria > Pseudomonadati > Pseudomonadota > Gammaproteobacteria > Moraxellales > Moraxellaceae > Psychrobacter > Psychrobacter sp. CCUG 69069. Next base: position 28,386 of record NZ_QQAI01000013.1, on the reverse strand, counting down.
ACTTCAATCTAGGCACAAAATAGATAAGCTGTGGGAAAATAAGGGCTTCACGGTTTGGGGTTTGCCTTTCTACAATCATGACACTCATGTAAAAGAATTTTCTCCTGCCTTCCAAAAGTTGTTGTAGTTTATAACTAAAATATAATCTACAAATTACAAGCTATATAACTTCATCTTTGTAGACATGTCTACAAAGATGAAAGCTTTTAATTTAATGATTTAAATGTTATTAAAAGAATTGATGTTTAGATAGTGATAGTGATATTAATGCGGCAAAAAACATTCTCGCGCTCGGGCTTGAGCGTCTAGTAGTAGGAATCCCCTCACTTTAGGGAGGGGAGGAAGTCAAATAGTAGAAAACCATGTCTTTGATGTCCAGCTTTAAAGGTATCGTCGGCGAGATCGTCATCAATGTAGCTATGTGGCTAAAACTTGATAAAGATATTTATCATCGCCTAAACAATATCACTCTGCCATTAGCAGATGGTGGTAGTACCCAAATTGACCATGTTATCGTCTCTAGGTATGGCATCTTTGTCATCGAAACCAAAAACTATAAAGGCTGGATTTTTGGTAATGAGAAGCAAAGACAGTGGACGCAAGTCATTATGGGTCGCAAGTATAAATTTCAAAATCCATTGCGGCAAAATTATTTGCATATAAAAACGCTGTCTGATTTATTAGAACTGGAGATGAGTTATTTCCATTCGATGATTGCCTTTATCGGCGAGTGTGAGCTTAAAACTCGCGATGAACTACCTGAGCATGTATTGACGAGCGGCATGGCATCTTATATTAAGAAAAAACAAGATAAAATGCTTACCGATGAAGAAGTCAAAGCCATTGTTGAGCAAATTGAAAACAATCGATTTAGCAAGTCTTGGCGTACTAACAGAGCGCATAAAGCCTATTTAAAAGAGAAGCATAATCCGTCAAACAAGCAAGCTAGTGATAAACCAAATGCTAAGTCAGTTACTATATCAGCGAATCAGCCTGCGTCTGAATTAATAGTAAAACAACCTCCTAAAAAGACCATTCTTCAAAGCAGAGAAGTACTGCGATGGTCTGGGCAAACGGAAGTTGAAGCGAGCGACGCTCCGTTTGTCCCTTCTAGCAATGTTCTGCCTATCTCTCAACTGATTAATGATGATTCTGTCTTTATTACCCCATTTGAGGTTTTGGAATCAGAGCCGAAGATAGAGAAAGCTGCTACTAAGGAGCCTTCTATTATCGAGCAATTTGAAGCGTCAATCATTTCTGATAATACTCCCGCTTGCCCGAAGTCTAATAGTGAGATGGTCAAGCGCGTTGCTAAAAAAGGTCAGCAGCAAGGTCAGCCCTTTTTTGGTTGCAGTCAATTTCCTAAGTGTCGCGGTGTGGTGAATATTAATTAGGTGATATTAGGGCGTGTATAGAATTCAAATGAGTGGCAACCAGATAAAGACACAAGCAAGCATTATCGCTGCTGCATAGCTATCTTTGAGCTTATGATATCGCGTGGCCATGCCCCTAAAATGTTTCAACCTAGCAAAAGCGTTTTCTACCAAGTGACGGCAACGATACAAATACCAGTCTAGTGTGTCATTGTTGCTGTTTTTAGAGTTCGACTTAACGGGTATGACTGACTCAGCACAGTGCTTGAAGATACACTCTCTAATATCACTACTATCGTAGCCCCTGTCTGCAATCACCGCTTTAGTCTGGTTATTAATCGTGCTATCTATCAACGTCTTTGCCATCTTAGCGTCATGCACTTGCCCACCTGTCAGCTCAATATGTATAGGGTTACCACAAGCATCGACCACTAAGTGCAGTTTGCTGCTATTACCTGCAACACTTTTACCAATGGCCTCATCAAGATGACTGGCTGCACCTGAACTATGCTGATGAGCTTTGACCACGCTACCGTCTATAAATAACCATTCACTATCATAGTTTGCTGTGATTATTTTCATGAGCTTTTGCCATTTACCGGTTTTACGCCAATAACGGTATTGATGATATATGCGAGACCAATGACCGAAATAAGAAGGTAAGTCTCGCCATGGACAGCCTACTCTTATGCGGTACAGCATGCCTTCAACGGTACGTCTTAGATTGGGCTTGTTATATACGTTAATTTGTCGCAATATAATAAATAGCTTGTGCCAAAGTTCATCGTTGAGCTTGGTGCGAGTCATAAGTGATGCCTTATTTCTTTGTTGTGGTAAACAGTAGAGTAAGGCGTTGCTTATTTTTTTCAATGCTTCCTCAATTCTATACAGCACCTATGCAAAACGAAAATAAGTCAGGTGTTTTTAACTCAAATTGTGGGCTGCGATAAATATCGATATAAATAAGCGGTTTAAATATACTACCTTACGCAGTTGTAACGCAAGGTATCAATATATTTAATTTGATAGAAAATGTCCCGTTTTAATATCTGTATTTTTGAATGTAAGTGCTATTTTCAATAGAAAAGTTATGAGATAAAAGCGCTTGCCGTAAAATATTTTACTTATTTTTTCTATGATGCGATTTGCTCAGCGTGATGATGTTTTGCTTTAATGAAGTCAGCCATTTTTTCGGCGATCATTATAGTAGGTGCATTGGTATTGCCGCTGATTAAGGTTGGCATGACTGAGGCATCGATGACACGCAGTCCGCTTACACCGCGCACTTTTAACTCCAGATCTACGACCGAGCGATCATCTGAGCCCATGCGACAAGTACCAACAGGGTGATAGATGGTATCTGATCTATTACGAATATAACCAAGCATGCCATCTTTTTCAATATACGGAGCAGGGTAGTCTTCGGTGATGTATTTTGCGATTGGGGCTTCTTGCATGATCGCTCGGGTACGCTCTGCACCAGCCACCATGTATTCTACGTCTTTAGGATGGGAGAGGAAGTTGGGATCAATCAATACGCACTCTGAGGGGTCAGCTGACGCAAGCCTAACCGTACCGCGGCTTTCAGGGCGCAAGTAGCAGGCGTGACAAGAAACAGCAAAACCGCGTCTAAGGTCACGACCGTGTTCAATCACGCGAGATATGACAAAATGCAGCTGGGTATTTGGCCACTCTTTTGGGGCGTCACCAACGCTAAAGAACGCACCAGCTTCGGCGTAGTTGGTAGATAGTAGCCCTGTGCCATCTTTTCTCCATTGGCGAATGCTTTTAGACAAGGTTGAGAGCGTTGCCATACCAATACCGATCACATCGGTAGTATTGACCTCGTAATCAAATACCACGTCTAAATGGTCTTGTAGATTACCGCCAACCTCGGGCGCATCGACCAATACATCGATACCGTGCGCCTGCAAGTGCTCGGCAGGACCAATACCAGATAGCATCAAAACTTTCGGCGAACCAAAAGTGCCACCTGACAAAATAATTTCCTGACGTGCCATCACTGTATGCTCGACGCCGTCTTTTTCATAGGCGACGCCAACGGCTTGTTTGTCTTCAAAGATGACACGGTTGGCTTGGGCGTGGGTGATAACGGTTAAATTTGGCCGACTTTTTTGTACGGGGTGTAAATAGGCGGCGGCCGCAGAGCAGCGTTGACCTTGTTTTTCACCATGAAAATGGGTGACTTGATATAGTCCTGCGCCGTCTTGTTTTTTACCATTAAAGTCTTGATTGTGCTCCAAGCCATTAGCGACAGCCGCTTCTACAAATGCTTTTGAGATTTCACGCGGGCTTAATAAATTACTGACGTGCAAAGGGCCGCTATCGCCATGCAGTTCATCCGCGCCGTGGACATTGTTTTCAGCTTTAATAAAGTAAGGTAGCACATCGTCAAAGCCCCAACCCTCACAGCCTTGCTCAACCCAGCGCTCATAATCAAGCGCGCTGCCGCGAGTATAGATCATTGCATTAATGGCGGATGAGCCGCCCAAGCATTGACCGCGCGGTTGAAAGCCGCGTCGATTATTAAGATGGGTTTGCGGAGTAGTATGAAAGCACCAATTGTTTGATTTTAGCGGTTTGCCTGGTACTAAAAGGATTAAACCTGCCGGTACGCGAATCGCAAGGTCTTTGCCTTCACCGCCGTACTCTAATAAACACACACTGATATCGGGATTTTCTGTCAGACGGCTGGCAAGGACGCAGCCTGCAGAACCGCCGCCCACGATGACGTAGTCAAATTTTGCGTCAAATTCCATTTTTATATTCCTTATAGCTTCCATGCCAATCAAACTGGAGAGCTAGCTTTCCAGTATATAGGTCATTGATTAGTATAGACCTAACAGAATACTGACGCTAGGCATTCATTCAATCTTCAATGGCGCATATTTCAGAGCGCACAATAAAGCGTTTGCCTTCAGGTATTTCCAGTGAAAAACTCGCACCACGACCATCGACTACATCGATAGTTAAATCAGTATGTTGCCAGAGTTTATACTGGGCTTTACCCATATAAAATGGACAACCAGCAAGCTCACCGACGAGTACGTCTTGACCACCAACTTTGAACTCACCCAGCGGATAACACATCGGTGAGCTACCATCGCAGCAGCCGCCTGATTGATGGAACATCAGCTCGCCATGTTTAGATTTGAGTAATTCGATTAATGCTTTGCAGGATTCTGTCGCTTCAAGTTTCATGTCATGCTCCTTATCTTCAAAATTATCACGGAATTACTGTCATGCTGATTACGAATATAAGCTGAGGGCGAATATAAAAGGCCGCATCATCATCACTCACATCATTAATAGCATGTGGCTGAAAACGATACGACCTGTTATTTGTGACCAAACGTCGTAATTATCGAGATAATTTCTAAAAAATAAAAATGTCTCAAATAATTGACATGTCTACATAGAGTAATCAATGACGATGCGACCCTCAATCTTACCATCACGCATACGATCAAGAATGTCATTGATGTTTTCAAGTGGCTCAGCGGCAACGGTCGCTTTTACTTTACCTTCCGCTGCCATATCTAGTGACTCTTGTAGGTCTAGACGTGTACCAACGATTGAGCCACGAATGGTAATACCATTTAGTACCGTATCAAAGATAGAAACAGGGAAGTCGCCTGTTGGTAGACCATTACAGACCAAAGTACCACCGCGGCGCAGCATGGTCAGCGCTTGATCAAAGGCCTTAGAGGAGACGGCTGTCACTAGCACACCATGAGCACCGCCGATCTCTTCTTGCAGATACTCACCAGGATCGGTGTTTTTGGCATTGACGGTGACTTTTGCCCCCAGTTTTTTGGCAAAATCGAGCTTTTCATCGTCAATATCGACGGCAGCAACGTTCAGTCCCATGGCAATGGCGTACTGTACCGCCATGTGACCAAGTCCACCGATACCTGAAATGACGACCCAATCACCTGGTTTGGTGTCTGTCATTTTCAGACCTTTATATACCGTCACACCCGCACATAGAACTGGTGCAATCTCAACAGAGTCAACGCTCTCAGGAATAATGCCAACATAGTCAGCATCTGCCAATACGTATTCTGCAAAGCTACCATTCACTGAATAACCAGAGTTCTCTTGACTTAGGCACAGGGTTTCCCAGCCACCTAGACAGTGCGTACAGTGACCACAGGCAGAGTAGAGCCAAGGCACACCGACACGGTCGCCTTCTTTAACATGCTTAACACCTTCACCCACAGCAGTGATCAGGCCGACACCTTCATGACCAGGGATAAACGGGGGGCTTGGTTTGACTGGCCAATCGCCTTCGACAGCGTGCAGGTCGGTATGACAGACACCTGATGCCTGCATTTTTACTACAATTTGACCAGGACCTGGGGTAGGGATATCAACTTCTTCAATCTGCAGAGGTTGGTTGAACTCATGCAGAACCGCAGCTTTCATTTTATTAGCCATGTTACTTTCTCCTTATTACTAGCAGTCACTAATGCTCGACTTAGTCTTTTAAACTGCCAATTATTTTACATGTAGATGCTTAGTAAGCATCGAGTTTGCACCTTACGCTTCCTTGTAAGGTGCTTTAGCAAATAGTGTTTAAAAGAACCCCATCGCTTTTGGACTATACGATACCAGCATGTTTTTGGTTTGCTGATAATGATCAAGCATCATTAGATGGTTTTCGCGGCCGATACCCGATTGCTTGTAGCCACCAAATGCAGAATGCGAAGGATAGATGTGGTAGCAGTTGGTCCACACGCGGCCTGCTTGGATACCACGTCCGAAGCGATATGCCTTGTGTACACTACGGGTCCATACACCAGCGCCTAAACCATACAAGGTGTCATTGGCAATCTGCATGGCTTCGTCATCGTCTTTAAAAGTAGTCACGGCAAGGACAGGTCCAAAGATCTCTTCTTGGAACACGCGCATGTCGTTGGTGCCCTCAAAGATCGTTGGCTTGACGTAGTAACCGTCTGTCAAGTCGCCATCGTGCTTGGCTTGTTCGCCGCCGACGAGCACTTTTGCGCCTTCTTTTTTACCGATATCAAGATAAGATAGAATTTTCTCTAATTGATCTGAGCTGGCTTGCGCGCCAATCATGGTGTCGGTATCTAATGGGTTACCCATCTTGATGGCTTCAACGCGGGCGATACAGCGTTTGATGAACTCATCATAGATGCTCTCATGAACGAGTGCCCGCGATGGACAGGTGCAGATTTCACCTTGGTTCAGTGCAAACATCACTAGACCTTCGACCGCTTTGTCCAAGAAGTCATCGTCCTCATCCATAACATCGGCAAAGAAGATGTTAGGGCTTTTGCCACCAAGCTCTAACGTCACTGGAATGATGTTTTCGCTCGCGTACTGCATAATGAGGCGGCCAGTGGTAGTCTCACCAGTGAAGGCAACTTTATTGATACGAGGGTTTGAGGCAAGTGGTTTACCCGCTTCGACCCCAAAGCCATTGACGACGTTTAGCACGCCCTTTGGCAAAATGTCAGCGATACCGATGGTCTCTAACATGAACAGAATAGAAACTGGCGTTTGTTCGGCTGGCTTTAGAACGACACAGTTACCAGCAGCAAGGGCAGGTGCTAGCTTCCAAACGGCCATTAGGATAGGAAAGTTCCAAGGAATGATTTGACCGACGACACCAAGTGGCTCATGAAAATGATAAGCCACAGTGTCTTCGTCAATCTGACTGATACCGCCTTCTTGTGCGCGAATGGCGCTGGCAAAATAACGGAAGTGATCAATGGCTAGAGGGATGTCGGCTGCGAGTGTCTCACGAACAGGTTTGCCGTTTTCGTAACATTCGGCAATCGCAATCGCTTCTAGGTTGGCTTCCATGCTGTCAGCAATTTTGAGTAACAAGTTGGCACGTTCAGTAACACTGGTCTTACCCCAAGCATCTTTGGCAGCATGTGCGGCATCTAGTGCTTTTTCAATATCGGCAGGTTTTGAGCGGGCGACTTGGCAAATAGTTTTACCATCGATGGGGCTTGTGTTATCAAAATACTCTCCATCGATAGGAGCGGTCCACTCACCATTAATAAAGTTATCGTATTTTTCGCGGAACTGAACAGGGCTACCTTCCGTATTGGGATTTGCATACAGCATGAAACACTCCTTGTTGTGTTGTTTGTTTTATCGGATAATACAAGCGCAATTTTATCTATCCTAATATCTGTTATCGCAAAACAATATCAGTTGATGTTGTGATTGATTAACATCAATTGCTCTCTGTACACGTTCCATACTACTCGGCTTCTGCTGATAATCATACTAAAATTTTATAATGACTGATGAGTTAACACATAACAGGAAGTTTGCTTTAATGGCCATGATTTTATTGCTGTAAAGCCTAGAATGCATAGGCTTGGTATTTATGATCAAAGCAGATACTTTACGGAAAAAATTAAAAGATAAGCTATTGATTTTTTGCATTTATAAAAAATAAAGCATTTTTTATCTATATTCTATTGACAATTGTTTATTTTATTGTCGATACCTCAAGGTTGCACAGCCCGCAAATTTTAGGTGATTTTAGGCAAATGTTGCGTTTTTTTCCATTATCATGATGGTTTTATTATTCTCTTTTTTCACATTACTGGCTGGTTTGAATCTATGCGTCAATCTTCTGCTCTCGATATCTTAAAAACAGGTCAAAATGTCTTTTTAACGGGCTCAGCAGGTTCAGGGAAGACCTATACGCTCAATCAATACATTGATTATTTGCGGGCGCGACGAGTGCCTGTTGCGGTGACTGCTAGTACGGGTATTGCTGCGACTCATATGAGCGGCACGACCATTCATAGTTGGTCGGGAATAGGCATTAAGGATGAGCTCTCAGATCGAGATTTGAGCAATTTATCGCGTAAACAGTTTTTGGCCGACCGACTAAAAGAGACCGCTGTACTCATCATCGATGAAATATCGATGCTCCATGCCAAACAGCTCAACTTGGTGAGCCAAGTACTCAAGCATGTACGCAAAAACGACACGGCGTTTGGCGGGATTCAAGTAGTGGTAGCCGGTGATTTTTTTCAGTTACCACCGATTGGCAGCAAGGGCGAGACCAACCGTGAGAAGTTTGCCTTTATGTCAGAAGCTTGGCTCGATGCTAAGTTTCATATTTGCTATTTGTCTGAGCAGCACCGACAGGTTAGCGAGGCGGCCAATGGCGGCCTTGATTTAGATGATATTCTGAATCAAATTCGTCGTCAGGAAGTGACTTTTGAGGCGATTGCTGCGCTTGAAGCAACCTGTGATCAAAATGTCGATATCAAGCGTACGCGACTTTATACGCATAACCTTAATGTCAATAAAATCAATGACAAAGAGCTGGCGGCGCTGTCTGGTGAAATGAGGCGCTTTGAGGCAACATCGACTGGCGATAGCAAGCTGGTTGAGACGTTGAAAAAAACCGTACGTACCCAAGATGAGCTGGTTTTGAAAGTTGGTGCTAAGGTGATGTTTATCAAAAACAATACCGAGCTGGGTGTCTCTAACGGCACGATGGGTGAGTTGATAGGATTTGCCGCCGTTAAGATTGAGGACAGTAAGGACAATAGTGAGGCGTTAATCGAAGATGATGACGGCACTCATCACAACAATGACGATGATAAAGACATCCCTAAAGATAAAAAAAGCGCTGCTAAAAAAGAAGCCGATAAGCCAAAAGCAAAGAAAGCGGCGACGCAAAAAATGCCTGTGGTTAGACTAAACTCCGGACGTGAAGTCATCGCTGAACCTGAAGAGTGGATCATCGAAGACGAGACAGGTGAGGTGTTGGCGAGTTATGAGCAAGTACCGCTTTGCCTAGCATGGGCAATTACCATTCATAAGTCACAAGGTATGACACTGGAGGCGGCTGAGATTGACTTGTCGCGTACGTTTGAGCTGGGTCAAGGTTATGTGGCGCTATCACGGCTGAAGTCGCTGGCAGGTTTGCAGCTGCTCGGTATGAATGACATGAGCTTGCAACTCGATCCACTGGCACGCGGTGCAGATAAGCGCTTTTTGGTGCTGTCTGCAGAAGCCGATGCCAACTATGCGATGCTCGATGAAGACAGCATGACACAGGCACATGAGAAATTTATCCTTAAATCGGGTGGGACGCTGAGTAAATCAGTGATTGACGCCTATGCCAATCTACAAAAAAAGCGCCGCGAGCAACAGCAGGCTCAGCTAAACAAAAAACAGAAACTGGGCAATCAAGTTTCTGACAAATCAGACAGCACGCTTTTAGCGACACGGCTGTTATTAGAAGAAAGTTTGAGCATTGCGGAGATATCACAAGCACGGCAACTGTCACAGTCGACCATCATGCGTCATATTGGTGAGCTAAAGTCGCAAGATCCAAGTTTGGCTTGTGATCATTTGCGTCCAGAGGATGAAGTAATGACAGCAGTGGGCAATGCCTATGTGGCGATTAAGGTCGCTAATAACCCAAATGATTTCAATGACGATGGTAGTGTTAAACTGCGTCCGATATTTGATCATCTCAAGCAGAGTATTGATTACAATACCATTCGCTTGGCCCTGATTTTTATTACGCCATAACGTTTATCCAAGCACAGCAACAAACGATGTTATTGAACCATGTTGTTAGAGCTAGGTTGTCAAAACTAGGTTGTTAAAACCATGGTATCAAGTAACTGTTAGAGCGTATTGAGCGGAAAAGCGCTTAATTTTTATACCCCTTTAGAGCGATCATTTGTTATGCCTGATTTTTCTAGCGCCACTTATCAATTGACCTCTGATCCAGTAGGGACGTCAGCTTTTCATGTGACGGGCGAGCACACACCGCCACTAAGAGTCGCTATTAACGGCTTTGGCCGTATCGGGCGCAACGTATTGCGTGCGCTCCTAGAGCGCTTTGAGGTGTTGGGCCGAGCCATTCACGTCGTGGCGATTAATGACTTGGCACCCGCTGATATCCTATTACACCTGTTAAAGTTTGATAGTACCCATGGACGTTTAAGTCGACTTGGCGTCAGTGCGGATATTGTGGCGATTGGCACCGATGATGGTAGTCGAAGCCAGCTTTGTCTGACAAAAAACAATTATACGTACTGTATCAATTTGTTCTCAGAACCCAACCCTGCGCAGTTACCGTGGCAGGCGCTGGCGGTCGATGTGGTGCTTGAGTGTACGGGGCACTTTCGCTCTTATAAGCAAGCGCATCTGCACATTGAGGCGGGCGCCCAGCAAGTGATTATCGGTGCCGCGCCTTTTGATGATGTCGATGCCTGTATCGTCATGGGCGTGAACACAGAGGCGTTAACGCGTGAGCTGCCGATCATTTCCAGCGTTTCTTGTACCACTCAGGCATTGGTCCCCTTGATCGATACATTAGATAAGGCATTTGGTGTAAAGTCGGCCATGATGACGGAGATTCATGCGGTCACGGCTGATCAAACGGTACTGGATCAAGCGCATCGTGACCCAAGACGCGCGCGTGCTTCTGGTTACAATATTATTCCAACCACCTCTAGTAGTATCGCTGCCACAGAGCGTGTGCTGCCAGCGATGATTGGCAAAATAAATGGTCATTCGATACGGGTACCCACTATTGATGTGGCTGCCATTGATGTGACCTTTGTCTTTGATACGTCCAATGTGAGTGTTGCAGAGATTGGGGCGGCCCTTAAGTCTGCCAGTCAAGCGCACCTGTTTGATATTATGGCGTATACCGATGAGCCGTTGGTTTCCAGTGATTTTATCCATCAGACAGAGTCCCTTATTATTGATGGGCAGCAGTTGATGCAAGTTGGGGATCAGTATAAGGTGTTTGCTTGGTATGATAACGAGTGGGGCTATGCCAATAGGCTGCTAGATATGTGCTTACACCTCGCTTCAAGTACGTGATAAAGCAGTGATAACAAGGTATTGGAAAATTAATTTAAATTTTTTGAATTATAGGCTTGCATTATAAAATGATATCTATATAATGATGCACCAATGGAGACGTGGCAGAGCGGTTGAATGCACCGGTCTTGAAAACCGACAAGGGTTCATAGCCCTTCGAGAGTTCGAATCTCTCCGTCTCCGCCAAATTCGAAAAACCCCCAATCAGCAATGATTGGGGGTTTTTTTATTGCGTATTCTATATCAACATCAACGCGCCAAACCACACCTGTTATCTCACTAGCGATTCGCCAAACTTAATTTTTTGACCATCTTCTAATACGAGTGTTCCCTCAGTAATCTCAATCGTCATGTCTTTGGTGTTTCTGATGGCACGCATGACGTTAATATCTTCAATACTACTTTCGATGATTATTTTGCCAGATTGTTCTGGCTTAATAGGCGGATCGAAGTCTGTTAGAGGGACACTAAAGCTTTTACCTTGCTTTAGATGGATGTCTTGCATGGTTAGTGTGCCTTTAAAGCTCTGAATGGCAATATCACCGTGATTTGAGAGCATAAACTGCAGCTTTACTTGGTTTAAGCTGTCGCTATCGCTACTTTTAACGGGTAGGAGGGCAACAGGATACTTTGCGGTTATGGCATGCTGGTTTGTGGCGATGGGGCTTTTTTGACCCGTTGGGTTATTTGGATGCAAGCGCTCATACTCACGCTGCTGTATGAGGGCTTGCTTGATGGTGGTGCGCGGCATCGCTCCTGATTCATAAGCTTCGCTCAGCTTCATTCTTAGCATATAGCGACTGAGCAGCTGCTGGTCGGATTCAGGCAGTTGCTCTAACGTTGGGCCCAGCTCTTTTTGCCATTGATCCGAGTCGGTCGGTATGGTCTTTTTGCTTGGATCAATTTGTGGCGGCGAGCAGGCAGGAGCGAGCGCTAGCATCGCTAAAGCGCCCGTTAATAACAGTACTTTGCTGAAACGTTGATGTAATTCCATCATCGTGCACCTCCTAGTAAACCCTGAATAATACTAATGACTACTTATTTAATATACCGCGTTTATCGATGTATTGTGTTTAATTATGGCTAAATACTGTAGTCAACTTAATCGAGAGACACAGAGATGTGTGTCTTTGTCTTTAACGAAGAAAAACGTGAAGAGACATATAAAGCAGCGGGTTTATAAAAAATCGTGCATGAGGGTGCGTTTACTGTTTTATACACCCACAAAAAAAGACTAAGTGCGCATCGGCATACTTAGTCTTTTTTTGTGAGAAGCCCTACGTATTTTGGCTCTAACCCCATCAAATCATATTTTTTAATGTGAGCCTTTTAATAGCCTTTTTACTCGTTGTCTTGCAGCTCTGACAAAGGGTGAGAAATATTATTATTGTGAGTCACGACAATCGCTTCATCGATAATGTGTTGACTGACACCGCGTTTACGCAACGTTTCGATAAAAACCTCATCGTGCGCTAGCGTATAATCCTGATGGTCACGATCAAGACCTTGACGAATGTATAGGCGAATAAGCCCTTGGATACGTTTAAAACCCAACTCTGACGACGTCGTTTCTAATAGCGCAATCATCTCTTCAGACAAACGTACACTGATCGGGCGCATGATTTTTTGCGGATGATCAGAAAATTTATTTTTTACACGTACAGGTATCATAATAAACCATTACTTTTAGTGAGTAGGAGTAAAGCAATCAGACGAAAACTAACCCAATCAAGACTAACCTTACCATACAACAAAAATGCCTAAAAGAACACCACGGCCGCGCTAATATTCTCGTCGTTAGACATGACAGTCATTAAAGATAAAAGCTGCGACCATAAAAAAACCTTCATCAAATAGTGATGAAGGTTTTTAGTATATGGCTCTCCAACCTGGGCTCGAACCAGGGACACACGGATTAACAGTCCGTTGCTCTACCAACTGAGCTATTGGAGAATAAGTTGTCATAACAGCCAGTTATTTGAGCTTTATATAAGAGCAACCACTTGGCTTGTTTGCGTTATGTGGGGCACATTTTAGCCAAGTCGTTAGGGGCTGTCAACCTTATTATGACATTAATTATAAATATTATCGCAATCTGGCAAAAAGGGCCTGTTGGCCCTTGCTATGCGCCCCTCGGTCAACGGATACGTCCAACATGCTGGCTTATTTATTCAACGACTCACCACCCTTATTGGTTGCTCTATTTTGCCACATTGCTCCTCTAAAATTTTAGCACCAGATATGTCCTTATACAGCGATATTTGATTGAAAAACGGTTTGTTTTTTGGCCGCTAAAGCCATTTTTAGGGCATTTAAATCAAGAAATCATAAACTTACCCTTCACATTACCGAAAACTTTCTATAAAATACCGACCATGTGGTTTCTTTATCATACTTTTTACTATATGCTTCATTTGAGATGGGTAACCTAACTATGAGTCCTACCACTATTGCTTATGGTTATCTTGCCATGGCCATTATTTGTGAGGTGATTGGTACGACCTTTCTCGCAAAGTCAGAGCAGTTTACGCGTTTGGTACCGACCTTGATCATGGGTGTGCTTTATGCCATCTCATTTTACTTCTTAACGCAGACGCTCAAGACCATACCGCTTGGTATTGCTTATGCGCTGTGGGGCGGACTGGGAATTGTGCTGACGTCGCTCGTTAGCGTGGTAGTGTTTAAGCAAAGCCTCGATGCAGCAGCCGTGGTGGGGATTACGATGATCGTGAGTGGGGTTGTGGTGATGAATTTATTGTCTAAGTCTATGGTGCACTAAGATGGAAATGGAAAATGCTTATAAGCGTAAAAAACAACCAGAAGTCATTCGCCGCGCGCTCCTTGATCAAGCCGCAAGGATAACGTTAGAGCAGGGTTTGTCTAAGGTCACTTTTCAAGCGGTTGCCGATGCAGTAGGGGTGACTAAAGGGGGCGTGATGCATCACTTCGCCACCAAAAATGCGCTGATCCTTGAAGTATTCAATGACGCTATGGCCAAATTTGAGGCAGAAGTGGATGCAGCAATGGCCAAGGATCCTGTGCGTTATGGCTCTTTTACCCGTGCCTATATCGATGCCACTATTAGCCTAGGCGAGAAGGGACATAAAGAGTTTGATAATCAGGCAACATTATATGTACTGATGTTAGGCGACAGTGAGATGCGTGAATTGTGGGCGCAGTGGGCAAATGAACAACTGAAAAAACACGAAGCCACTGATAATACCGAAACGTTATGTATGGTGCGTCTGGTCGCTGATGGTATTTGGCTCTCTGATTTTTCAGGCATCAACATATCGGATAAAAAGTCGTTACGTGCGCGTTTGCTACAAATGACGCAGCGTGACTTTGATCAATAAGATGAAAACATGGATAAATAAGTTTAACGCACGGTTTATACAGGCTCGCTAAGACAACCGTTAAAAAATATGAACGGCATACTTAGTCAGTGAATATCCCATAAATTTTATCCCAATACTTAAGTAATGACGAATTCATTGGTTTGCGCGATTCATTTTTAACAGCGCGGCCAATCGTCGTAAGGAGAACCTATGACAGATTCAAAAAACGTAACAGACATCATTGATTTAGAAAAAGTGCAAACCGCCTATATCAACGGCCGTTATTTGGCTGTCGATGAGTCACTGTCCACCTTTGAAGACATTAATCCGGCGACGGGCGAGGTATTGGCAACCATTCAGCAAACCACCCATGAGCAGATTAATGAGGCGGTACAAGCCGCACAGCAAGGTCAAAAAATTTGGGCTGCTATGACGCCCGTTGAGCGTAGCCGTATTTTACTGAACGCAGTTGACATACTACGCGCGCGCAATGATGTGCTGGCGTTACTGGAAACCAAAGACACAGGCAAAGCGCTCTCTGAGACGAAATATGTGGATATCGTTACGGGTGCTGATGTGGTGGAGTACTATGCAGGGCTTGCGCCAATGATTGAGGGTCGCCAGATTCCGCTGCGTGACAGCAGTTTTGTTTATACGCGCCGCGAGCCGCTGGGCGTGGTGGCAGGCATTGGCGCATGGAACTATCCCATCCAGATCGCTATGTGGAAGGCCGCTCCAGCCTTGGCCGCGGGTAATGCGATGATTTTTAAGCCATCAGAAGTCACGCCTTTAACCGCACTAAAACTGGCAGAAATTTTGACAGAAGCGGGACTGCCAAATGGCGTTTTCAACGTGGTACAAGGTAATTATGAAGTGGGCGAAGCACTCACTCAGCATCCTGATATTGCCAAAGTATCGTTTACGGGCGGCGTACCGACGGGTAAAAAGGTCATGTCGAGTGCAGCAACATCGTCTCTTAAAGACGTGACGCTCGAGCTTGGTGGTAAGTCCCCGTTGATTATATTTGATGATGCAGACATCGATACCGCCGCTGACATCGCGATGATGGCCAACTTCTATAGCAGCGGTCAAGTATGTACCAATGGTACGCGAGTGTTTATCCCTAAAGCCTTACAAGCCAAATTTGAGCAAGCCATCTTGACGCGTGTCGAGCGTATTAAGCTTGGCGATCCGATGGACGAAAGCGTCAATATGGGCCCATTGGTCAGTTTTTCGCATATGGAAAGAGTGCTTGGCTATATTGAGCAAGGCAAAGCCAGTGGCGCACGTTTGCTCACGGGCGGTGAGCGTGTCACGACAGATTCACTTGCAAAAGGCGCATTTGTGGCGCCGACTGTCTTTACAGATTGCCATGATGATATGTCCATCGTACGCGAGGAAATCTTTGGTCCTGTGATGTCAATACTGACGTATGAGACCGAAGCAGAGGTGATCCGCCGCGCCAATGATACTGAGTATGGGTTGGCGGCTGGGGTGGTGACTGCTGATTTAACAAGAGCGCACCGAGTCATTGCACAAATCGAAGCGGGTATCTGCTGGTTGAACACGTGGGGTGAGTCAGCCGCACAAATGCCAGTCGGCGGTTATAAGCATTCGGGGATTGGCCGTGAGAATGGCATTGAAGCCCTTGAGCATTACACTCAAACCAAGTCTATCCAAGTAGAATTGGGGACGTTTGAGTCGGTATTTTAATCGTTGGTATTGAGAAAAAATAAAGCAGTAAGGTTGATTATTTTTTATTCGACCTTGCTGATACTAAACGATTGACGTTTTTTTCAATATTACGGAGCATGTTATGACATCAAATACCCTGGAATATGACTATATTATTGTCGGTGCAGGCTCAGCAGGTAATGTGCTGGCCACACGTTTAACCGAAGATGCCAATATTAAGGTGTTGCTGTTAGAAGCAGGCCGTCCTGATTACCGATTGGATTTTCGTACCCAAATGCCCGCCGCGCTTGCGATGCCTTTGCAAGGGACTACTTATAATTGGGGTTATAAAACAGATCCTGAACCGTACATGAATAACCGTGTCATGGACTGTGGTCGCGGCAAAGGGCTTGGTGGCTCATCGCTGATCAATGGGATGTGTTATATCCGTGGTAATGCGTTAGATTTTGATGATTGGGCCAAACTAGACGGTTTATCGGATTGGACGTATTTGGACTGCTTGCCTTATTTTAAAAAATCAGAAAACCGTGACATTGGCGAAAATGACTATCATGGCGCGGGTGGTCCTGTTGAGATGACCACGTCAAAGCCTGGGGTGAACCCACTGTTTCAAGCCATGATCGAAGCGGGCGTGCAAGCGGGCTATCCGCGCACCGAAGACTTGAACGGCTATCAGCAAGAAGGCTTTGGTCCGATGGATCGCTTTGTCACGCCAAACGGTCGCCGCGCATCGACGGCTCGTGGTTATCTCGATCGTGCCAAACCGCGTAGCAATATCACGATTTTGACCGGCGCGCTGACTGATGTGATCTTATTCGATGGCAAGCGTGCTGTCGGCGTGAAAGTAGAGCACGAAGGTCAGAGTAAAAACTTCTATGCGTCTCGTGAAGTGATTGTCTCCTCTGGTGCAATTGCCTCACCGCAATTATTGCAACGCTCAGGTGTTGGTCCTGGACAGTGGCTCAAAGATTTGGGCGTGACTGAAGTGCTGGATCTGCCAGGCGTAGGCAATAACCTCCAAGATCATTTGGAGTTGTACATGCAGTATGAGTGTAAGCTGCCGGTCTCAATTGCGCCTGCTAATAAGTGGTGGAATAAGCCCGCGATTGGGGCCGAGTGGTTGTTCAATGGTACAGGGCTGGGCGCGTCTAACCAATTTGAGGGTGGCGGCTTTATCCGTACCGATGAGAAGTTTACACATCCTAATATTCAGTATCATTTCTTGCCGCTTGCGGTTCGTTATGATGGTCGAAGTGCCAGTGATTCTCATAGCTTTCAGGCGCATGTTGGCTCATTGCGTTCACCCAGTCGCGGCCGTGTGAAGCTGACCTCAAAAGATCCAAAAGCCCATCCTAGTATCCTATTTAACTACATGTCTCATGAGCAAGACTGGCAAGAGTTTCGAGCCGCCATGCGTATCACTCGCGAGATTATGCATCAGCCGGCGCTTGACCCTTACCGTGGCCGTGCTATATCACCAAGCGAAGATTTAGTGACCGATCAGCAGCTAGACGACTATGTGCGCGAACATGGTGAGACCGCCTACCACCCCTCTTGTACGTGTGCGATGGGCGAAGGGAATGATGCGGTGGTGAATGGTGAAGGTTTGGTACACGGTATCGATGGCCTGCGTGTCGTCGATGCGTCAATTATGCCAAATATCATCAGTGGCAATCTCAACGCGACCACCATTATGCTCGCAGAAAAAATCGCCGATAAGATGCGCGGCGTACAGCTACCACGCTCGACGGCAGACTACTATGTGGCTAATGGTGCGCCGCTGCGATCTGAGCCGATGCGCGATTACAGTCTTATTGTATAAGCTGCTGCCAAACGACTAACCAAATAACCATATAAGAGCATGTCATAAAAAAGACCTTTCTAAGTAAAGGTCTTTTTTATCAACGATAACGTATTGACGTTATCGTTGTGTTTGTATCTGTTGTGAACTCCATAACAACGTTTCATTTATTGGTACTGCTTTGTGCGTCATGCGGTTGTGAAGTTATCACGGACAAAGCACTATCAGACCCTGTTTAATTTACCTATTGAGGTCTTTTATGTACAGTTCGCCATCCGTTGATGCGACGAAACCCCTAAGCTTAAATAAGACGGTGTTCTTAGGCTCAGCTATTATTTCTATATTGTTAATAATCTGGACGATTGCTTTTCCAGATTATAGTGAGGCATTACTAAGCTCAAGCATGGCATGGGTTTCAGCCAGCTTTGGCTGGTATTACATGTTGGTGGTTGCCGCTTATAGCATCTTTGCGCTCTTTGTTGGCTTTTCTAAATATGGTGACATCAAGCTTGGTCAAGATCATGAAAAAGCCCAGTTTCCCTTTCTAGCCTGGGCGGCCATGCTGTTTTCAGCTGGTATCGGTATTGATCTATTGTTTTTTGGTGCCTCTGAACCTTTGATGCATTATCTAACACCGCATACGGGGCTTGAGCCTGCCAGTGCAGAAGCCATGCGTCAGGCGCTTGCTCAGACTTTTTTACATTGGGGTCTACATGGTTGGGGTATTTATGCACTGATTGGTATGGCTCTGGCGTATTTTGCTTACCGCAAAAACATGCCGCTGGCGCTACGGTCACCATTGACCCCGATATTTGGCGAGCGTCTAATCAAGGGCTGGCTTGGTGATAGTATTGATACCTTTGGCGTTGTATGTACGTTGATGGGTATTGCCACCAGCTTGGGCATTGGGGTTTTGCAGGCCAATGCTGGACTGACCCACGTGTTCGGTATTGAATCTAGCAAAATGGTTCAGACGCTCATTATCGTGGGTGTCGTTGCCGCTGCTGCTATTTCTGCAATGACGGGTGTTGAAAAAGGTGTACGCCGTCTCTCTGAATTCAATATGCTGTCGTCGATCCTATTATTGCTTGCCATATTAGTCATGGGTAACACGGTTTATCTGTTGAATACCTTTACCCAAAATATTGGTCAATATTTCCAAACGATCGTTGCAAAAACGTTTGATGTGTATGCTTATGATGGCACAGCGGGTGCTGACTGGAAGTCCGCGTGGACGATATTTTTCTGGGCGTGGTGGGTTGCTTGGGCACCGTTTGTAGGCTTGTTTATTGCCCGTATCAGCCGTGGTCGTACCTTGCGTGAGTTTGTATTTGGCGTGATGTTTATTCCACTGGGCTTTATCTTTGCATGGTTTTCTATCTTTGGTAATTCAGCGATAGATTTAGTGGCCAATGGTGCCACCGAGCTTGGTAAAATCGCGGTCAATGACGCGGCGATGGGCATGTTTGCCTTGTTTGAGTATTTTCCTTACAGTAACGTGTTGTCATTTGCAGGCGTCGTGATCGGCTTAGTATTCTTTGTGACGTCTGCTGACTCAGGCGCTTTGGTGTTGGCAAATCTGAGCTCAAGAGGGATGACCAATGATACCGATGCACCCGTTTGGTTGCGTTTGTTTTGGGCGGCAGCAACAGGTCTTATCACGTTAGGCTTATTGTTTGCAGGTGGTTTTGCCTCCCTACAATCAGTGTCTGTGATTGCCGGTTTGCCATTCTCACTTATCCTTGTGCTCTACATGATGTCAATGTGGAAGTCGCTAAAAGAAGAAGGCAACAAACGCAAAGCCAGTACGATTGGTACAGCCAATGTACTCGACAGCGGTAAAGGCTGGAAAGCACGCTTGCAACGCATTGTCAGCTTCCCCAGTCATGCACAGGTCGAAAGATTTTTGCACAATATCGTCATGCCAGCGATGACTGAGGTCGACAAAGAGTTCACAGCAGGTGGTCTTAAAACTTCTCTAGATATCCGCAACCTTGCCAGTATTGGTGAAGATATCAATGCTGGTATGGATCAAGATAATGGTCAGATAGATGGCGTAAAACTGCGCGTCGGGCATGGTGATGAAGACGACTTTGTGTATGAGGTGAATTTAATCAAAGCAGAGCGTCCTAATTTTACGTTAAACACATCAACCAAGCATGCAGAGTATTATTATCGTGCTGAGGTGTTCTTAAGTGAAGGCTCGCAAGAGTATGATTTGGTTGGCTATACCAAAGAGCAAGTACTGGTCGATATCTTAAACCAGTATGAGCGCCACTTGCAGTATTTACATCTTGAGCGTTAACTCTCTGCTTCGTTGAGTTATAAATGTATGTACAGTAGGTTTAAGTATTATTTATAAATAACAACCCCATAAGCTACTTTTGGCTTATGGGGTTTATTTTTGAGAACGGATGAAAGGAATATGAAGTAAAATAGAAAGAGGCAGTCAATACACGTCAAAGACATAAGCCAATCAAAGGTAAGAGCTAAGGACGAACCTGTGACCACATTAAAGTACATCGCTCATTACTCAGAGCAAATTCAAACTCAAGCCGCACTGCTAATGAGTGATGGTAGACTGGGGACGTATCTCGAAAACAAATATCCCAATCAGCACCAATTGCAGAGTGACAAAGCACTTTATCAGTACATCAATGAGATAAAAAACCAATACATGCGCAACATTGGACCATTATCAAATGTCAGTTACAGTAGCAAACTAAAAGTTCTCAAACATGCCTTAGGCATGCACACGACGCAATCTCGAGTACAAGGCAGTAAGCTTAAATCGCATAACAGCATCACGGTGGCCAGCTTATTCAAAGAAGCGCCGCCTGAGTTTTTACGCATGATTGTCGTCCATGAATTGGCGCACTTCAAAGAGCACGAGCACAATAAAGCTTTTTATCAGTTATGCTGCCATATGGAGCCTGACTACCATCAGTTCGAGCTAGATACGCGCTTGTGGCTGCACTGGCGAGAACGATGATTTGACTAACTAACTAACTGGCTGGCTGGCTATGCTTAAGCTGTCTTTTGAGCCAACGATAAAAAAGCGCCTTGCGATAGTCAATCATGCTACGCTTGCGTGTTATAAAGTACTTATGAATAAACAGTGGATGAGCCCATACACACACTGTCATCATCTTACCAAACATAGAGAAGAAAATGATTAATACCAAGATATACAAGGCCATTTATACCTTAGCGGAAGAGTTATTAGAAGCTGACCGCAAAGGCAATCAAGCGGCATTTGATGCGTTTTATGCAGAACTCAAAGCCATTTGTATTGATAACGAAAACACCGATAAAGATCATCCAGAGCAGTGGGAGACACTTGCGGACTTTACGGCAGATTTGGAGGAGGCGTTAGTCATTTATGACAAAGCGCTCGCAAAAGCCACGGCCATTAATTCAAAAGACCACCTGTCCTCGATTGCTTTTTCTATGGCAGTCCTACAAATCGAGATGGATGACACAGAGGCGGCTATCAAAAACTTACAAAGTGCCAAAATCAGTGCCAATAAGATTGAAGATAAAGAATTTAAAGTTGAGATAGATGAGCTGCTTTCTAAATTGTTGGCTAAGTAAATGGCTGACTCAGAAAAATCGCTATGATTGTCCAATGTTATACCCCAAAGTGATAGCCAATATAGTTATCCAATAGGATAGTTGATGAACGACTCCTCCAAGCCGCCGCCATTTCGTAGTAAGAATACATGGCTCATTCCTTTTATTTGCCTATTGGTTGGCGGTGCCCTGATAGGTATTTCTACCAATTTAGCAAAATATGCAGGGGAAGTAGGGGTGACGCCACTTGCTTTTCTCTTTTGGTCGATCACGGGCGCTGCCGTCATTTTATGGGTCATTGCATTTATAAGGCAGGAGCTGCCTCCTTTAAGTACCCGTAGCTTTGAGTATTATTTTGTTGCTGCCCTGATCAGTGTTGCAGGTTCCAATTTATTGCTGTTTTCCGCTATACCGCATGTTGGGGCAGGTTTTGTCGCCCTTATTATATCGCTACCCCCTTTGCTTACCTACCTTGGCGCCCTAACGCTGAGGATGGAGCGGTTTAGTATTATCCGAGCTTTGGGTGTTGCCGCTGCGCTGATGGGGGCAGGGGTATTGGCCATACGTAAATTTTCGGCACCTGATGCCAGTATTTTTTGGATTGTGATCGCCCTATGCGGCCCTGTGCTGTTGGCCATTGGCAATATATACCGTACGTTACGTTGGCCTGATAAAGCGTCTCCGAATGCCCTCGCTCCAGGCATGTTAATGGCGGCTGCCCTGTTGCTGCTCATGTTTAGTGCATTGCCCAATTTTTCAGTCACCGTACCAATCAAGGAATGGCTGCCGCTGGGGGTGATTACTATCCAAGCAGGCGTATTTGCTGGTCAGTTTTTACTGCTGTTTGTCCTCCAAAAGACAGGTGGACCAGTCTTATTGAGTTTGTTGGGCTCGGTCGGGGCAGTCGTTGGTGTGCCTGTTGCTATTTTTTTACAAGGCGAGAGTCCGCCAGCCGGTTTGTTTTTGGGAGCCTCACTGATCGCCCTTGGCGTGGCGCTAGTGACATGGGGCGGGGTAAAAATGTCGTCTGAAAATAATTAAAATTCAGGGTGCTAGGTGAGAGCGTCCATATAATTTTTATACGATTGTGGCGGTTTTTATCCTGTTTTATGAATAATGGAGGGTCTTAGCCGTTTAATAATTGGTTACGACTGTCTAACGCCACTTTTTGTGAATGGTAAAAAAAGGGAGTACAATTGTCGCGGTTAATTTCATCGTGGATTAAGTCTATGAATGCAGCCAAGCATTATCGATTGTTAAATAATTTTACTATTCTCATTAGTGTTGTTGGGGTCATTATAGCCTTATTAGATAGTGGTTTTACACTACCGGCATGGCTACAACAAGTCTTTCATATTATTTATCTTGTCATTATTTTCCTAAGTTTTGTAGTAACTGCTGGTCGTTATCTCTACACCAAAAAACCGCTCACTTTAAATAAGGTAGCGGTTTTTGATTTTTTTACTAGTATCGCCATTGTTATTTTATTGGTGGCGCATTTCACTGATCTAGTGCGTTTAGGATTGTCAGCGGCTGTTGATGGCTTTGTCGCAATAAAGATAGCCGTGTTCGTTACCTTTGTTCGTGAGCTCTCTGATCACGACTTTAATCTTAATCGCACTTTTCTAAACCCTGCCCAGTTTTTTATCTTAAGCTTTTTATCAGTGGTGTTGGTTGGTGCGTTATTACTGATGATGCCCAATGCAACAACGCAGCCGTTGTCCTTTGTCGATGCGCTTTTTACGGCGACTAGTGCCGTTTGTGTGACTGGGCTTATCGTGGTAGATACCGCGACGTATTTCACGACGTTTGGGCAAGTCATTATCATGGGCCTGATTCAAATTGGCGGCTTAGGTATTTTGACGTTTGTGACTTACTTTAGTTACTTCTTTAAGGGTGGGGTCAGTTATGAGACCCAAGCAAGCATCAGCGAGATGTCCTACATGCGCGGTATGGGTAATGTGGTATCGACGCTCAAGTCTATTTTATACGTGACATTTGCCGTTGAGGCGGTAGCGGCGGCGCTCATTTATATCAGCATTTATGACATACCTGACATTGACTTATCTGAGCGACTGTTTTTTTCTGTTTTTCACGCCGTCTCTGCGTTCTGTAATGCGGGGTTCTCTACTTTTAGCGCAGGGCTGTACGATGACTCCCTACGCTTTAACTACCCACTACAGTTGATTATTGCCACGACCTTCATTTTTGGCGGTATGGGCTTCGTTATTGTGGTTAATGTGCTGCGTTATTTGCGTTACCGTGCTGAGCGGCTGATATATCGCCGCAATGACCAACGCTGCGCTTACCAACCTTGGTTACTCAATATCAATAGCCGTATTACGTTAATTACAACAGGTGTTTTATTACTGATCGGTCTCATCGGTGTGATGATGTTTGAGTACAACAATGTGCTTGCTGATCACACTAGCTTTTTTGGCAAATTAGTGACAGGGTTCTTTACGGCTGCTACCCCCAGAACGGCTGGATTTAATACGATCGATATGGGTGATTTGGCGTTTCCGACGATTATGTTGACGATATTTTTGATGTGGATTG
The DNA here is from genome assembly GCF_021023115.1 of Psychrobacter sp. CCUG 69069. NCBI lineage: Bacteria > Pseudomonadati > Pseudomonadota > Gammaproteobacteria > Moraxellales > Moraxellaceae > Psychrobacter > Psychrobacter sp. CCUG 69069. The sequence continues at coordinate 4,168 of NZ_QQAI01000013.1, read as the reverse complement.
GTGCTTCGCCAAACTCCACAGGTGGGGGTATCAAGACCAGTACCTTCGCTATCGCTCTGTTAAATACCTTGAGTCTGGCCCGTGGGCAGACCAAGGTGGAGGTGTTTAAACGCCAGATCGCTGAAATCTCGATTCGCCGCGCGTTTTCTATTATGTGGTTGTCACTACTGGTCATCGGTACGGGTGTGACGCTCATCAGTTACGACCAACCAGAGCTTGATCTCATCAAAGTGGTGTTCGAGTGTTTCTCTGCCTATAGCACGGTGGGGCTAAGTTTGAATTTGACGGCCGAGCTATCAGATTTTAGTAAGATGGTGGTTTCTGTCATTATGTTCGTTGGGCGCGTGAGTATGCTGACTATCTTTATTGCGCTGCTCAAAAACAGTCGCCAGCGCAATTATCGCTATCCGACAGAAGAGATTACTATTAACTAAGTTGTTGTAAATAAGCTATCTGAAATTGGCTATTAAGAGTTTAAAAAACGATTAAAAAGGTAAAAGGTCATGAAATATATTATCGTAGGGTTAGGGAATTTTGGCTCCTCGCTCGGTATGGCATTGACCCGTCAAGGTCATGAAGTAATTGCCATTGACAATAGCATGCAAAAGGTCGAGGCCTATAAAGAGGTGATTTCTCACACCATCTGTATGGATGCCACAGATGAACACACTGTTAATGGTTTACCGATTAGCAATACCGATATTGTCATCGTGGCCATTGGTGAGGACCAAGGCGAAAATGTCATGGCAACGGCGCTGTTTAAAACCTTAAAAGCCAAGCGTTTGATTAGCCGGAGCATTAATCCCCTGCATGAAAAAGTACTACAGGCTATCGGTGTGGATGACATTATTCATCCGGAAAAAGAAGCCGCCAAACGCTGGGCAAAAAGACTGTCTCTACGTTACTTCGTAGATTCGTTTGAATTGAGCGATCATTTCAGTATGGTGGAGATTAGTATTCCAGTCGCTTTGATTGGTCAAACGGTCGATGACTTACAGTTGGAGCAAAAGTTTAATATTCGATTGCTTAGTACCCTGCGCTATGAGTATTATGAAGACAGCTTTGGGCGGACGCAAACCAAACCTAGCATTCAAGGTTTGGCGACGCCTGGGCAAGTATTGAAAGATAAAGATATCCTCATCATCTATGGCGCGAATAAGCATATCAACCAGTTTCTGCGTAGTGTCGGGATAAAAGTTAAGTAAAGTTTTGCACAACCAGTGACATGCCGAGACAAAGGGAAAAATTATGAATAAGCGCAGTATGTCCGTCTTATTGGTAGCTACAATGACACTGTTTTCAGGATGTGATCGATCCGAGCAAAACCCGAACGTTGTCATGTCTGAGCACCAACAAGATCCGATTGAAGAGTTAGAAATGAGCTCAGACGTGGATCATAGTAAACTTAACTACAAGCAAACCTTTTATGTGCCGATTTACTCAGATGTTTATACCGATAAAGACAATCGCAAAGTCTTGCTGTCAGCAACTCTCAGTGTCCGCAATACCACCCTGAAAAAATCACTTTATGTGAATAAAATTGACTACTACGATACCCATGGGACCTTGATAAGGTCATACTTAAACACCCCCATCGAGCTGCCAGCGATGGCAACGCTCAATTATATCGTTGAAAAAGAAGAGGATAAAGGCGGCTCGGGTGCCAACTTTATTATCGAAGTCGAAGGCATAGATGAAACGGTCAAACCTGTCATAGAAGCAGTCATGATTGGAAATTTTAGCAATAAAGGGTTTGCGTTTAGTACAGAAGGTACACCAGTTGTGCATTGATGAATGAGGAAGGTAGTCCTCACTAAGAGTCATTCAATTCAAGGAAGAGATATGTCTGCAACCAAGGAAGAGATCGTCGCCTTTATGGCCCTAGAGTTTCCACAAACCAAGTGCGTCGTTGAGGCAGTAGATGACACTGGCGCGACGTTATCACACGCTATTGGCGTGGATGAGCTGCGGCCTGGCGGCACAGTTTCTGGTCCGGTATTGATGAGCATCGCTGATGTCGCCATCTATGTGGCGATACTTGGCAGAATTGGTATTGTCCCATTGACAGTAACGACGAGCCTGACCATCAATTTTTTGCGTAAACCCTCGGCCAACGCTCGTATTATCGCTGATTGCACCTTAATGAAAGTAGGGCGCACACTTATCGTGGGTGAGGTATCGCTTTATTCAGAAGGCACAAGCGATTTGGTCGCACATGTGGTGGGCACGTATTCGGTACCTCCTAACTAAAGAACGATTTCCATCAGATAGGACAGATACGTCTACTATGCAAAATTCAGTGCCTTTTAATTCAGTGCCTCTTAATTCAGAGCCTCTTAATGAACGTTTGATAATAAATGGCTGTGAACATGACTTGAACGAAGTCAGCAAAGAGATGGCGGCCTTTATCAATTTGCCGGTCAATATTCAAGATGCGTTAAAGCGTAGTAATCGGATTGTATTTGTCGCGAACAATCCTTCTATCAGTATGGATCAACTTGAAAAACTGCTACAGCCCGATGATGTTTTGGTGTTGTTTAATCACTTTATACACCCTGATTTTTTTGCCAATCATCCACTAGCAAGTGCGTTGCCCAAATTGTTATTTTTTCGTCAGATTGGCGATAGTAAGCTGCATTTTGGCTTACCGCCCCGTAGTAACAACGTGTCAGTGATGAAGCGGATGGCAAAGTCTGCACCTATAGGCATATTATTGAGCAATCAGTCCTACCAGTTCCCCTCGCCACATGAAGACCCAAGTCCGAGTGATGATCCCATCTCCTCCGAGCGCATATTTATTATTCCGCCAGCCGTACAAGCATTGTTGCAAAGCGCGCAGCACCATAGCGTGTTGTCAGACCGTCATCCAGTCGTTGCCGACTATCCTTGTTTTAGTGATGTTCATTCATCGGCACCTTCGTCAGGTTTTCTGTTATATCGGTTACTGCTCGCGGCTCGAGAGCATTTACAAAATGTCCAAAAAGCTGTGCTACCACTAAAGTTATTAATGCTTGGGTTTAATGATAACGATAAAACGGCTCATTTTTGGCATGGACACAATTGGGAATTTGAGCGGCGAGAAATGAGCTCGCCGCCACCAGAAGTGGAAGTTATTCGTCAGTATTAAGCAGGCGAGACTCACCCATCAATGGCGTTTTTATCTGATCGATGCCAAGTAATCAAGGTTTAAACGTAAGGCGCATCCGGACAATGAGCGGATGCCATTTCATGGCAGCTGGGCCTTCGTATGAGCACAATCGGGGTGGTTTGATCGACCTTCCAACTGATGAGGCCCATCTTAGCAAATTGTGACAGCCACCCCTCCATGGGCCAGCACTGCCATTTATCATAGAAGCGATTGGCATTGATGATAATGCTATCTAAATGATTGAGAGGCGGTCGATAGACGCCATGCTGCTGATGGTAAACCACGTCAGCGGTGAGATAAAAATCCATATTTAATTGCCGCGCCGTAAAGGCAAAATCGGTATCTTCTGCCCCGTAACCTGTGTACTGGGTATCAAACCCACCTATCTGCTCAAACGTTTGCCGTTTAATCGCAAAACACAAACTCCAAAATGCGCCGTAATTTTCTGTTTTTTTAGTTGCCGTTTGCTTAGTCGCTGTCGTCTGTTTTTTAGTAGCGCAGGGTTCATTTTTATCAAAATTATCACGATAAGGATTGTAAACAGACAGTCTGTTTAGATAAGAGGCAGAGAGGGTGCCATCTCGCAGTTGTAAGGCTTCTTCTTTTGATAACGGCCGCGTCAGATAGCGCGGTTGCCCCATAAACAAACCATTGGGTTGGGTCTGTAACTTTGTTTTTAGCTGCTTAATAAACGTTGGTGCGACGATACAATCCACATCTAAGAATATCAGCATGTCATGAGAAGCACGAGCTGCACCAAGATTTCGGTTATGGCCAATATCAAAGTCAGTGTTATTTGAACCAACAGAGCTCTCATTTACTACCGCATCAGCGGTGGTGGCGATTTGTAAGATGTTCAAATCATACTCAACCAAGCGTGTGGGGTCAGCATCGTCTGAACCGCCCCGACTTTATCGGAGAGTGATTTACTTGAGTCAGGCAGCGATGCCTGACAGGGTTAAATTATCATAATACCGCTTTTCAAACTCAAAGGGTGACACATATCCAATCGTGCTATGC